>JACCSH010000158.1 GCA_013813125.1 Nocardioidaceae bacterium
AACTTGCCGACCACGCCGTGCCCCCGCAGCATTTCGGTGATGGTGAGCACGAGGTCGGTGGCGGTGGCTCCCTCGGGCAGAGACCCCGACAGCTTGAAGCCGACGACGCGCGGGATGAGCATCGACACCGGTTGGCCGAGCATGGCGGCTTCGGCCTCGATGCCGCCGACACCCCACCCCACCACCCCCAGCCCGTTCACCATGGTGGTGTGGGAGTCGGTGCCGACGCAGGTGTCGGGGTAGGCGACCACCCCGTCCTGCCCCTCGCGGGTGAAGACCACCCGAGCGAGGTGCTCGATGTTCACCTGGTGCACGATGCCCGTGCCAGGAGGAACCACCAAGAAGTCGTCGAAGGCGCCCTGGCCCCATCTCAAGAACTGGTACCGCTCGTGGTTGCGTCCGTACTCGAATTCGACGTTGCGCGCGAAGGCACTCGCAGTGCCGAAGACGTCGGCGATCACGGAGTGGTCGATGACAAGCTCGGCGGGGGCCAGCGGGTTGATTTTGGTCGGGTCTCCGCCCAGGTCCTGCATCGCTTCACGCATGGTTGCGAGGTCGACGACGGCGGGTACACCGGTGAAGTCCTGCATGATGACCCTGGCGGGGGTGAACTGGATCTCTTTGCTGGGGTCAGCCTTTGGGTCCCAGTCGGCAAGCGACCGGACGTCCTCAGCCGTGATGTCCTGCCCGTTCTCCCTCCGAAGCAGGTTCTCGAGCAGGATTTTCAGGCTGTAGGGAAGCGACGCCACCCCCGCGCCGTCAACCGCGCTCAAGCGATAGATTTCGTACGACGAGCCGTCGACGTCAAGCGTGCCCTTCGCATCAAAACTGTTCTGGCTGCTCATGTTCGATCTCCTTCATGGGATCGCTGTCGGTTCCAATCTGGTCACCGGTCAGTGCGATTCGACCGCGTCTCTTGATATCAAGATACATGGTCTCAAGATAGTCTGTCCAGGCTCGCCCTAGGAGTGCGGCGGAGCTCATGATGCAACCGAAGGACGAGGCCGCTTGTTGCGGCGCCGAGGCGGTCGTCCTGCTTCGTCCCGCTCGTCGCCCTCTATCCTCAGGTCGGCGTAGAGCTTCCCGATGCCGACGAGGCCGTCGATGGCGGCAGCCAGCAGATCGCTGTCGGAGGCGTCTGCGGGGTCTGCTGGCGTCCCGTATGCGTCGACTCCGGGGATGAGATCGTCGAGGTCGCCCACGACCTTGACATCCATGCGGCGGAGCCGATCGACCATGGCGGTAGCAGCGTTGCGGACAGCGTTGTGCTGGCGTTGGGTGAGACCGACCGACGGCTCCTTGTCAGCCCGGCCTTCGAGCACCCGACGTGCCAGGCCGTTCTTTATTGCCAACTGGTGCTGGGCCCAGTCGAACGACACTATCTCGGCGTTCATCCGGCGGAGCAGCTCTGCGGAGTGTGCACCCAGGGAGGCGTTGGACATCGAGGCATCGACGAACCCTGTCGGGTCAACCGACAAGACGGAGCAGAAGCGCTCACCGAGCACGGTCGGCGAGGTACCCGAGGGAGGCACCGTGATCACCGTGAGGGAGTCCAGGGCCACGTGCCTGCTCCAGCTCGAAACGATGCCCGGCACGTCTTGGCGGTTCCAGAACCAGTTGTAGTAGCTGTCCTCGTTCGGCTCGCTCATGAAGATGTCCTCGACATACTGCGCCCATGTGACGGTGCCACGGTTCCTCATGGCAGTCTGCCACTGAGAGGGCACGACGCGGGCCAGATCCCGGGCCGTGATCAGCACATGCACCTCGGCGGGCCGCAGCCGCCTCACCAGCCGAGCGACTTTCTTCGGTGCAGCAGCCGCTAGCAGTTCGTTGGAGATCAGGGCATCTCCAGCGTGGGAGTCGAGGCTCGCCTTCATGGCCGCCCAGGCACCCTCGAGATGAGGACGCGGCTTCGCCGAGCCGAAGAGGTCGTCCGTCGCCCGGAAGTTCGCCCCTGACTTGTTCCACAACAGCCCTTGTTCGGCGAGCCGTTCTGAGTTTTGGTCCAGCCAACTCTGCAGGTAGGTGGTCCCCGACTTCATCGTTCCGATGTGCAGATAAACGCGTCTTGCCACGCGCGACAGCGTATCCCTCCGGTGTAACCCGACTGCACCGTCGCCAGGACCCTCTCGTCGACCAGCGACAGGCGTTCTGGTGCTCGGGAGGCGAGTCGGCGATCAGCGTCCCTGGTTCAAACGCCCGTCGGACGGTTGCTTGCAGATGGCTACACATTCCAGGTGTGCGGTCATGGGGAACAGGTCGAAAGCCCGCAGCGAAACGAGCTCATAGCCGAACGTCTTCAGCGTCGCGAGGTCGCGTGCCAGTGCGGCGGGGTCGCACGCCACGTAGGCGATCACTCTAGGGCTTCGCGCGACGATCCCCCGCACGACAGCAGCCCCTGCGCCGGCTCGTGGCGGGTCCAGCACCACCACGTCGAGGCGGCCCTGCGCGATCCGGCTCCGCACGAAACGGTCGACCGGTTCGGCCACCACCCGCACCTGAGGCATCTCAGCGAGGTTGTGCGCGGCGGACCGGGCGGTACGGCGATGGGACTCGACGGCGATCACCGCCCCGTCGCCCCCCACGCGTTCAGCCAGCACGCCTGCGAACATCCCCGCACCGGCATACAGGTCCCAGCATCTTTCCCCAGATTCCGGCCGAACACCCTCGACCACCGCGGCCACCAGCGCATCGGCTGCACCCGGGTGGACCTGCCAGAAGTCACCTGCGTGCACCTGCCAGCTCCGACCTGCCGCAGCCTCGGTGATCACGGGTGCGGTTGCACGATCGGTTACGACGACGGACTCCCCGGTCGACGAGATGACTGCCTGAGCCTCTTTCGCTCCCGCCGCGAGAGCAGGGGTTACGTCGGGTAGCGACGCTGAGCCGATCCGGCAGTCGTCCACCGCGATGATGTCGTGCGAGCGATGCTTGTGCAGCCCCGGCTGACCGCTGGGGGCGGCGACGAAACCGACTCGGGTGCGCCAGCGAAGCCCTCCGGTATCGCCGGGGACGGGCTCGACCTCGACGGGCCAGGACACCCCCGCCAACCGCTCCAGCTGTTCACGCACGACGTCGGCGAGCAGCAACCGCTGTCGGGGAAGGGAGACATGCTGAAAGTCGCAGCCACCACATCGCCCGGGGCCCGAGTACGGGCAAGGAGGCTCAACCCGATCGGCGGACCTTCTGAGAACCGTCACAGCGTCCGCACGCAAGAACCGTGAGTCGTCATGGCCCTCAGTGACCCGCGCCCTCACTCGCTCACCGGGAATCGCGTGCCGCACGAAGACGACCCGACCAAGATGGCGGGCCACGCAGTGACCGCCGTGAGCGACAGGGCCGATATCCAGTTCGAGCTCAATTCCCACGAGCGACGTCGGTGTCGCCATCAGGGCTGTGCGTCGTCGGAGGGTCCTCTTCGCACACTGCCCGGCACGAAGTCGGCGCGCTCGGCGCGCTCCTCGGCCGCCGCCGAGGAGCGAAGCTGGAAGGGAACAGACGTCACCATGACCCCGGGGGTGAAAAGGAGTCGGCCCTTGAGCCTCAGCGCCGACTGGTTGTGCAGCAGCTGCTCCCACCAGCGGCCAACGACGTATTCGGGGATGTAGACCGCGACGACGTCGCGGGGACTCGTCCGCCGGATGTTCTTCACGTGCTCGAGGATCGGCTTGGTGATCTCGCGATAAGGCGAGTCCAGTGCCTTCAGTGGGACCGGAATCCCCGCCTCGTCCCAGGCTGCCATCAGCTGCGCCGTCGCCTCCGGGTCGACGTCGACCGTGACCGCCTCGAGTGTGTTGGGGCGCGTGGCCCTGGCATAGGCCACCGCGCGGAGAGTGGGCTTGTGCACCTTTGAGACGAGAATGATCGCGTGAACGCGCGAGGGGAGCGCCGCATCTGCGTCCGACGTGCTCAGCTCACGTGCCACCAGGTCGTAGTGGTGCCGAATCGCCTTCATGACGAAGAAGAACACGGCCATGGCGATGATGGCGATGTACGCGCCGGCGAGAAACTTGGTCGCCAAGACGATGCACAGCACCACCGCTGTCATTGCCAGACCGAAGGTGTTGATAGCACGAGAGCGCTGCATCTGGCGACGCTTCGCCGGGTCGTCCTCCTGGCTCAGATGCCGTGTCCAGTGGCGGATCATGCCAGCCTGGCTCAAGGTGAACGAGACGAAGACCCCAACGATGTAAAGCTGAATCAGGCGGGTCACCTGCGCATCGAACGCCACCTCCAGCACGATGGCGAAGGTGGCCAGCAAGAAGATCCCGTTGCTGAAGGCCAGCCGGTCGCCGCGACTGTGCAACTGCCTGGGCAGGTAGCCGTCGCGAGCCAGGATCGAACCCAGCACCGGGAAGCCGTTGAAGGCGGTGTTCGCCGCCAGCACCAGGATGATCCCGGTCACCGAGACCACGAAGTAGAAGCCTGGGCTGAAGTTGCTGAAGACCCCGGCGGCGATCTGCGCGATCACGGTGTTCTGGTCGTAGCCCGCGGGCAGCGCCTCACCGGTGGCGGAGCGCAGCCGCTCGAGGTCCAGCGGGTCGACGTAGCGGATGCTCATCTGGTAGGCGAGCGTGATGACGCTGACCATCATCGTCACCGCGATGAGACCCAGCAGCAGCAAGGTGGTGGCCGCGTTGGCGCTCTTGGGTCGGCGGAACGCCGGCACCCCGTTGGAAATCGCCTCGACCCCGGTCAGGGCCGCACAGCCGGAGGAGAACGCGCGGGAGAGCAGCAGGACCAGCCCGATCGTGGTCAGCGGCTCCTCCCAGCCGGGTGCCTGCACGATCGTCAGGTCAGCGCTCTCGGCGTCGGGGAGGCTGCCGGTGACGAGCCGGACCAGTCCGTACACGCACATGCCGAGGATCGCCGCCATGAAGGCGTAGGTCGGCGCAGCGAAGAAGGTGCCGGACTCGCGGACGCCGCGCAGGTTCATGGCCGTCAGCACGATCACCATCACCGTCGCGACAGTGGGTTCGTGGCCGCTGAGTGCGGGGTTTTTTTTTTTTTATTATTGGGAGACCTACGAGATCTACACCGCCACCGTGAGCACGTAGTCCACGAGCAGCGCCGCGCCCACCGTGATCCCGGCGTTGCGGCCGAGGTTGACGGTGGCCACCTCGTAGTCGCCGCCGCCGGAGGGGTAGGCGTGCACGGTCTGGCGGTACGACGCCACCACGGTGAGCAGCACGACCGCCACGGCGAGGCCGATCTTCCACGACCAGGCGTAGGCGGAGATGCCCGCGACCGACAACATCAAGAAGACCTCGTCCGGCGCGTAGGCCACCGAGGAGAGAGCGTCGCTGGCAAAGACCGGGAGCGCGATGCGCTTGGGAAGCAGGGTCTCCCCGAGCTGGGAGCTGCGCAGCTTGCGACCGAGCAGGATCCGCTTCGACACGTCGCGTACGCCCACGTCGCACGAGGTTAGACCCTGACTCGCCGTGCGGCCTCATCAACCGCCGTCTGCTGGGCTACCGTGTCAGCCGTGCATGTCGTGATCATGGGCTGTGGCCGGGTCGGCTCGACCCTGGCCCGCAGTCTCGAGGACCGCAACCACACGGTGTCGATCATCGACAGCGAGCCCGACGCGTTCCGCCGGCTCGGTCCCGTCTTCAACGGCGACCGGATCACCGGCTACGGCTTCGACCAGGAGGTCCTGGAAAAGGCCGGCATC
>JACCSH010000175.1 GCA_013813125.1 Nocardioidaceae bacterium
ACCCCACCGACGAGGCCAACCCGTTGGGTAGCTCGATGGTGCGAACGGAGCCAGGAGCGCCTCTCACTTCCGCGTCCGGCAACCGCAACGGCTACGTCATGGAGATCACCGAGCGCCTCGACGATGCTGCCGCCACGAGATTCCGCTGGGTGTTGTTCTTGGTCTGTGGCGATCCCGAGGCTCCCGAGACCTACTTCGGTGGTTACCCGAAGGACCAGGTTTCTCCTATCTCGTGCCCCGACAATGTGGCGTTCGACAAGATGGGCAACTTGTGGATCTCCACCGACGGCAACCAGCTCGGGTCGAACGACGGACTGTTCGTCGTGCCGGTGGAAGGAAGTGAGCGGGGCCACGTGCGACAGTTCCTCACCGTGCCGGTGGGCGCCGAGACCTGCGGACCGCTGATCAAGGGCGACAGCGTGTTCACCGCCGTGCAGCACCCCGGGGAGATCGATGGAGCGACCTTCGACAACCCCGCGAGCACGTGGCCACACACCGACCCGTTCCCGAGGCCGTCCGTGATCTGCACCTATCGAATCGACGGCTGAAAGGCCGCATGGCCGCTCAGTAGTGGTGCGATCCGGGGGCCTAGGTCGCGGCCGCTCAGGACGTGCGGGTGGTGACCAGGTCGCACAGCGCGAACAGGGCGTCTCTGGCCGGGATGGCGGGCAGTGATTCCAGAGAGGCTCGCGCGGCAGCCGTATGGCGTTCGACCTCTTCGCGAGCGAGCCGCATCGCTGGGTCAGCGCGCAACAGCTGCAACGCCTCGGCATGACGGACGTCGTCGAGCAGGGGTCCTGACAGCAGTTCGCGGAGTCGGCCCCCCGAGTCACCGGGAGAGTCGAGGGCCAGCAGCGTGGGCAGGGTCGGCACGCCTTCTCGCAGGTCCGTTCCTGGCGTCTTGCCCGAGTCTGACGTCTCGCTTGTGACGTCGATGATGTCGTCGGACAGTTGGAACGCCGTACCGATGGACTCTCCGAAGTCGGTCAGGGTGCGTTCGCTATCGCTGTCCGCGTCCGCGAGGCGAGCGCCGAACCGCGCCGACGTGGCGATGAGAGAGCCGGTTTTGTCCGCCACGACGGCCAAGTAGTGCGCCAGCGCGTTCTCGCCGCTTCGGGGTCCGACCGTTTCCCGGATCTGGCCCTGCACGAGACGGGAGAACGTCGCTGCCTGAATGCGCACCGCATCCGGGCCGAGGTCGGCGACGATCTCCGAGGCCCGGGCGAACAAGAAGTCACCGGTCAGGATCGCAATCGAGTTGTCCCAACGGGCGTTGGCGCTTTGAGCGCCCCGGCGGAGGTCCGCCTCGTCCATCACATCATCGTGGTAGAGCGTCGCCAGGTGAGTCAGCTCCACAACCAAAGCTGCTGGTACGACGGCAGCAGATTGCGGGTCACCGAACTCGGACGCCAACACGACGAGCAATGGGCGGAACCTCTTGCCGCCGGCTCCGAGCAGATGGTGCGCGGCTTCGTTGATGAAGTCAAAATCAGACTCGACGGAGCGGGCCAGCTCCTTCTCGATCTCCAGCAGCTTGGAACGCACGCGCGACTCGAGCTCGAGGTCGACGAACGGCAACCCCAACGACGTCGGTGTCACGAGCAGCTCTCCTTCAGCGAATGAACTCCCCGGCCTGGCGCGCCAGGTCGAGGACAGGCTGCGGCACAACGCCAAGCACCAGCGTCATCGTCGCACCTGCGGTGATCACGATCGTCGTCAGCATGCTCGGAACCGCAACCGTGGGTCCGTCGCCCACCGGGTCCGAGAAGAACATGATGACGATCACTCGCACGTAGAAGAACGCCGCAACCACGCTCATCAAGACCGCCAGCACGACCAGTGGCCACGCCCCGCCCGCCCAAGCCGACGTGAACACCGCCCACTTGCCCGTGAAACCACTGGTCAGCGGTATGCCAGCGAACGCCAACAAGAAGAAGGCGAACACTCCCGCCACAACGGGGGCCTCCTTGCCGAGCCCGGCCCACCGCGACAGGTGCGTGGTTTCGCCTCCCGCGTCGCGAACCAGCGTCACGACCGCGAACGCGCCGATAGTCGCGAACCCGTACGCGACCAGGTAGAACAAGATCGCCTGCAAGCTCGTTATCTCGTTGGCGCCCACCCCGAGGCCCTGTTGAGTGCCGACCAACCCTGTGATGATGAAGCCCGCGTGCGCGATCGAAGAGTAGGCGAGCATCCGCTTGATGTCGGTCTGGGTAAGCGCGAACACCGAGCCGACCGCCATCGTGAGACCGGCGATGATCCACATCATCGGTTGCCAGTCCCAGCGGGCTCCGCCGAATCCAACGTAAAAGACCCGGAGCAGTGCTCCGAACGCCGCGATCTTGGTGCATGCCGCCATGAAAGCAGTCACCGCAGTTGGCGCACCTTGGTAGACGTCGGGTGTCCAGGCATGAAAGGGAGCGGCGCCGACCTTGAACAGCAGACCCACTACCAGCAGACCCATGCCTGTTAACAGCAGAGCGCTGGAGCCCACCCGCGAGGAAACAGCGGTGGATATATCGGCGAGTTGCACGCTGCCGGCGTAACCGTAGATGAGCGCGGTGCCGAACAGGAAGAACGCCGAGGAGTAGGCACCGAGCAGGAAGTACTTGAGCGCCGCCTCTTGGCTGATGAGACGCCGACGACGAGCCAGCCCGCACAGCAGGTAGAGGGGCAGCGAGAGCACCTCCAGGGCCACGAACATGGTCAGCAGGTCGTTGGAGGCAGGGAAAAGCATCATGCCGCCGATGGCGAACATCATCAGCGGGAACACCTCGGTGTGCTCGACACCTTGCAAGTGCGCCTCTCGCTCCGCCTCGGTGCCGGGTGTGGCTGCGGCTTGGCCTGCGAAGGCTGTCACCCCTCCCTCCAGTCGCCGCTCGGCGAAGAGCAGCACGCTGATGAGCGAGAGCACCAGCAGCGCTCCCCAGATGAAAAGTGAGGGTCCGTCAACCGCAATCGCGCCCATCGCCTCAATGCTGCCCATCGACGTACCGTCGTTGTGGCCGGGAAGATTCCGCCCCACGAGCACGACGCCCACGAGCGAAGCAACCAACCCACCGACCGACAGCACCAGCTGAGCGGAGTAGCGCAGCCCCCGGGGCAGGAACGCCTCGACCACCACTCCGACGATCGCTACTGCGAAGACGATGAGCAGCGGGTAGAGCCGACCGTAGGCAATCTCGGGCTTGACGAAGACGGCTTCGGACAGCGTCATCAGTCCAGCTCCTCAATCGCCTCGGTCGGCTCGGGGTCACTGACCCCGACCCTCTCGAGCAGGGTGTCCACCGTTGGGTTGATGACGTCGAGCGCTGGTTTTGGGTAGAAGCCAAGCACGACGATGAGCGCCAACAACGGGGCGACAGCCGCAAGCTCGCGGGCACCGAGGTCCGGCAAACTCTTCGTCGACTCCCGGACGGGTCCCGTCATCGTGCGTTGGTACATCAGCAGGATGTAGAGCGCTGCCAAGACAATGCCCAGGGTTGCGATGACCGCCGCGGTGACCGACTTCGTGAACGTCCCAGCAAGCACCAAGAACTCACTGACGAACGGTGACAAGCCGGGTAACGAGAGGCTGGACAGGCCAGCGACCAACAAGACGCCAGCCAGTACCGGCGCGCTCTTCTCCACCCCGCCGTAGTCGCTGATCATCTTCGAGCCTCTGCGAGCGATCAAGAAGCCGGTAATCAGGAAGAGTGCTGCCGTCGACAGGCCGTGGTTGAACATGTACAGCGCGGACCCGACCTGGCCCTGGCTGTTCATGACGAAGATGCCGAGAACGATAAACCCGAAGTGCGAGACCGACGTGTAGGCGATAAGCCGCCGGATATCGTTTTGTCCGATGGCGACCACGGCGCCGTACAGGACCGAGAACACGGCCAGAGCGATGACGACGGGCGTGGCCCATTGCGAAGCCTCGGGGAAGATGCCGAGACAGAACCGCATCATCCCGAAGGTGCCGATCTTGTCGAGGACGCTGACCAGCAGCACCGACGTGCCGGGGGTCGCCTCGCTTGCTGCATCAGGCAGCCAGGTGTGTACCGGCCACATGGGCGCCTTGACGGCGAAGGCGATGAAGAAGCCTAGGAAGAGCAGGCGCTCGGTGTTCTGGGACATTTCAGCGGCCATCAGGTCCGCGAGGAGGTACGACGGTCCACTTTCAGAGTTCGCGGACACGACGTAGAGACCAACCACCGAGGCCAGCATCACCAAGCCGCCGAACAGGCTGAAGAGGAGGAACTTGACAGCGGCATAGGAGCGTCGGGCGCCGCCGAAGCCACCGATGAGGAAATAGATCGGGATGAGTGTCGCCTCGAACAGCACATAGAACAAGAAGACATCGGTGGCGACGAACACGCCGATCGCCAGACCTTCGAGAGCAAGCATCCACGCGAAGAACGAGTTGATGCTCCAGCGACCTTCTTCGGCGTCGTTCCAGGATGCGAGGACGACGACGGGCGTCAGGATCGTGGTGAGCAACACCAGTGTCAGGCCGAGACCGTCGACCCCAACCGCGTAGCGGGCACCGAACGACTCGATCCAGGGGTAGCTCTCGACGAACTGGAAACCACCGTCGACGTCGTACTGAAGGGCAACGGCGACCGAGAGAGCAAGCACGGCGGTTGAGATCGCGAAGGCGGCCTGCTTCGGCAGATCACTGTTGCGCGGCAGCATCATAACTCCGACAGCGCCGAGCAACGGCAGGGCCACCAGGATCGTCAACCAGGGAACGGACATCTCACTTCCCGTCATGCGAGTCGCACCGCCACCAACGCCAGCACTACCAGGGCGGACCCACCCAGCATCGACAGTGCGTAGGCCCGCACGAAGCCGCTCTGCCAGCGACGGATCCGCCCGGACGAGCCGCCCACCATTGCAGCCACTCCGTTGACGGCGCCGTCGATGCCGCGGTTGTCGAACACGACGAGTCCTCGGGTCAGTGACTGTCCGGGCCGCATGAGCGCCACTTCGTTGAAGGCGTCACCGTAGAGATCGCGACGGGCCGCCGTCGTCAACGGTGAGACGTCGGCGGACGGGACTGTGGCGATGCTGTCGCGCTGGTACATCCGCACGGCGATGCCGGCGCCGATCAGAACCACCACTGCCACCATGATCGTCAGCGCGAGCTCCGTCAGGCCGAGGGGTAGCTCATGGTGCTCACCCTCACCGACGACTGGTTCGAGCCAGTTGCCGATCCAGTCGTTGAACAGCAGCACGCCGCCGAAGACCGATGCCACCGCGAGCACCATCAACGGCACCGTCATCACCGGTGACGACTCATGCGGGTGGGCCTCTTTGGCCCAGCGCCGCTCGCTGATGAACGTCATGATCATCATGCGCGTCATGTAGACGGCGGTGATGCCCGCACCGAGCAGGGCCCCCAGCCCTACGACCACGTTCTCAGCGAAGGCCGCCTCGATGATCTTGTCCTTGGACCAGAACCCGGAGAAGCCGGGGAAGCCGATGATCGCGAGGTAGCCGCAGGCAAAGGTCACGAAGGTGATGGGCATGACGGCCCTCAGCGCACCATAGCGGCGCATGTCCACCTCGTCGTTCATGGCATGCATGACCGAGCCGGCACCGAGGAACAGGTTCGCCTTGAAGAATCCGTGGGTGAGCAGGTGGAAGATCGCGAAGGAGTACGCAGCGGGGCCGATGCCGGCCGCAAGCATCATGTAGCCGATCTGGCTCATGGTCGAGCCGGCTAGACCCTTCTTGATGTCGTCCTTTGCGCATCCGATGATGGCACCCCACAAGAGGGTGACAAGTCCGACGATCACCACTGCCGTTGAGGCGAGCTCCGTCTGCTCGTAGACAAAGCTCGACCGGGTCACCAGATAGACGCCGGCGGTCACCATGGTCGCGGCATGAATGAGTGCCGAGACGGGAGTCGGTCCCTCCATCGCGTCGAGAAGCCAGCTCTGCAGCGGAACCTGCGCCGACTTTCCGCAGGCAGCGAGCAGCAACAGCAGGCCGAGCGCCGTCGCCGTACCGCTCGACACCTGCTCCATCCCGCTATCGACGCCCTCGAACGTGCTGGTCCCGAATGTCGCGAACATCAACATGACCGACAGGGCCATGCCCATGTCGCCGACCCGGTTGACGACAAATGCCTTCTTGGCCGCCACCGCAGCCGACGTCCGCTGCTGGAAGAATCCGATGAGCAGGTACGACGCCAAGCCGACGCCTTCCCAGCCCAAGAACAAGGTGAGGTAGTCGTCCGCGAGGACCAGCATCAGCATGGCGGCGACGAACAAGTTGAGCTGGGCGAAGAAACGGCGACGTCTCTCGTCGTGCGCCATGTAGCCGATCGAGTAGATGTGGATCAGGCTGCCGACGCCGGTGATGAGCAGGACGAAGAGGCCCGAGAGACGGTCGAACAGCAGCCCGAATGTGACGTCGAAGCCTCCGACCTCGATCCACGAGAAAAGCTCCTGGTGCAGCGACATCGCGGACTCGCTGCTCGCCTCGCCGCCAAGCAGCTTCACGAACGCCAACATCGCGACGACGAACGACGCCAGCGATGCACCTGTGCCGAGCAGATGACCCCAGGCGTCGGCCGCCTTGCCGCTCAGCAGCAGTACGGCTGCGCTGGCTGCCGGGATGGCGATAATCAGGTAGAGCCAGCTCACGGAGTTCGCCATGACAACCCCTAGTACTTCAGCAAGCTTGCGTCGTCGACCGAGGCCGATCGGCGCGTGCGGAAGATCGTCATGATGATTGCCAGGCCTACCACGACCTCGGCGGCAGCGACCACCATGACGAAGAAAGCAGCGATCTGACCGTCGAGGTTGCCGTGCTGGCGCGCGAACGTCACGAAGGCGAGGTTGCTCGCATTGAGCATCAGCTCGACGCACATGAAGACCACGATGGCGTTGCGGCGCACCAGGACTCCCATCGCGCCGATAGAGAAGAGCAGGCCGGACAGAACCAGGAAGGGGGTGACGCTCATCGCTCACCCGCTTCGTCTTGCCGGTCCTGCGTTCGGCTCGGCCCGAGCTGCTTGGTGTCCGACTCGACCTCGGCGGCGATCAGGCGGTCGTGGGAGACGTCGCGCACCGTGCCGTGGGCACGCATGACCCGGGAGATGGACAGCTCCGAGGGCGTGCCGTCCGGAAGCAGCGCCGGAGTGTCCACCGAGTTGTGCCGGGCCAGCATGCCGGGGCTGGGTAGCGGACCAGGATGTACGCCGCGCTCGGCGTAGTCGCGCATCCGCTGCAGCGCCATGTCCCGTTGGGTCGCCTTGGGAGTGAGGCGTTCACGATGAGCCAGCAACATCGCGCCGAGGGCTGCGGTGATCAGCAGCGCACTGGTGACCTCGAAGGCGAAGACGTACTTGCTGAACAGCAGCTGAGCCACACCAGGCACATTGCCGTCCGCGTTGGCCGCCTCCAGCCCGAACGCCGCTCCGTACGTCGCCTGGGACACGGCCACGACAAGCAGCCCGGCGAACAACACGCCCAGCACGATCGCAGCCACCCGCTGACCGGGCAACGTCTCCACCATCGAGTCAGATGTGTCGACACCGACGAGCATGAGCACGAAAAGGAAGAGCATGAGGACCGCACCGGTGTAGACGATGATCTGCACCGCGAAGAGGAACGGCGCGTCCTGAGCTGCGTACAAGACCGCGAGGCCGACCATGACGACTGCCAGCAGCAGCGCGGAGTGCACGGCCTTGCGTACGACGACCATGCCAAGTGCGCACACCACCATGAGAGGCGCGAGGATCCAGAAAGCGATCACATGTGCCCCCCATTCGGTGCCCCAGCGCCACCCCGGCTGACAGGGGTGATGCCCAGGTTCTTGTAGTAGGCGCCCTCGTCGTCTCCGAGCCGCATGGGGTGGGGTGGTTCCTCCATGCCCGGTAGCAGCGGTGCCAGCAAGGAGGACTTCTCGTAGATCAGGCCGGCCCGTGAGGAGTCGGCGAGCTCGTACTCATTGGTCATCGTCAAAGCTCGGGTCGGGCAGGCCTCGATGCACAGCCCGCACAGGATGCAGCGCAGGTAGTTGATCTGGTAGACGCGGCCATAGCGCTCACCGGGTGAGAACCGCTGACCCTGCGCGTCGTTGTTGTCAGCACCCTCGACGTAGATGGCGTCTGCTGGGCAGGCCCAGGCGCACAGTTCGCAGCCGATGCACTTCTCCAGACCGTCGGGCCAGCGGTTGAGCTGATGGCGCCCGTGAAAGCGGGGTGCGGTCGGCTTCTTCTCGAAGGGATACTGCTCGGTCACGACCTTCTTGAACATGGTGCGGAAGGTGACGCCGAAGCCGGCGATCGGGTCCCAGAACTGCTCTTTGACGCTAGCCACGCGGCTGCTCCTGCCGCGACATCGGTGGAACGGGATAGCCGCCCGCAAAGGCATCCTGGTCGTCGGCTGCACCGAGATCGGCTGGCAGTGGGCCGGGCTCTGCCTCCTGCGCGCGTTCGGGGACGAAGCCCAAGGCGATGAAGACCACCATTGCCACCGCCGCGGCCGCAATCAAGTAGGTGCGATCGATCGGGCCCTCGAGGCTGAGCGCCCGAACGGTCCCGACGGCGAGGATCCACAACAGGGAAACCGGGATGAGCACTTTCCATCCGAGCTTCATGAACTGGTCGTATCGCATGCGCGGGAGGGTGCCGCGCAGCCAGATGAAGAAGAAGACGAAGAGCAACACCTTGCCGAGGAACCAAAGGACAGGCCAGTAGTCCTGATTGGCCCCCTCCCACAGTGACAGGGGCCACGGGGCGCGCCAACCGCCGAGGAACATGGTCGCGGCCAACATCGAGACCGTCACCATGTTGATGTACTCCGCGAGGAAGAACATGGCGAACTTCATCGATGAGTACTCGGTGTGGAAGCCTCCGACGAGCTCGCCCTCGGCTTCAGGGAGGTCGAAGGGTGCCCGGTTGGTCTCACCGACCATCGAGATGATGTAGATGACGAAGGACGGCAGCAAGATCACGCCGAACCAGAGATCCTGTTGAGCCGCCACGATCCCCGACGTAGACATCGAACCGGCGTACAAGAAGACAGCAACGAGTGACAAGCCCATTGCCACCTCATAGGAGATGATCTGCGCCGACGACCGCAGGGCTCCGAGCAGCGAGTATGTCGAGCCAGACGACCACCCGGCGAGCACGATGCCGTAGACGCCGACGGAAGCGATCGCCAAAATGTACAGCACCCCGACAGGCAGGTCGGTGAGCTGCAGGGGCGTGGTCACGTCGCTGAACGGCACCTTGACCACAGGTCCGAAGGGGATGACAGCGACGGCCATGAACGCCGGAATCGCTGCCAGCAGCGGCGCTAGGACATAGACGACCTTGTCGACCGACTTGGGGATGATGTCTTCCTTCAGCATGAGCTTGACGC
>JACCSH010000184.1 GCA_013813125.1 Nocardioidaceae bacterium
CGACGCACAGACGATTACGGATGGTCGAGACGTTCGACGTACGTGCGCTACTGATCGCCGCCGCGTCGCCATGGCGTCAGGGTAGTGTGCGAGAAAGGTAGGCGACCGGCAATGTGCCAGACATGCGGCAAGGGGAACAGGTGACCGAGCAGCCACCTCGGCGCCCGCTCAGACCGGCGCCCGTGCTCCCCCCACCGCAGGTTCCAGGTGGTCGACCTGTCGCGCCAGGGTACGGAGATCCGTCGTCCGGCCGGCCGTTCGGTCGAGACCCGCAGGGATATGCGGCCCCTGGGCCGCACCCTTACGAGCAGTATCACCGCGGCCTCTACCAGCGGTCGGAGCAGCGGAGTTATGCCCCGCCGCCGCCGCCGCATCCCGAGCAGCAGCAACCCGGCTACCCGCCCCCCTTTCTCCCGCAGCCGTATCCCGCGCCGCATCTTTACCTCCAGGACCCCAACCAGATCCAGCCACCACCGGCGGCGCCGTACTGGCAGGGCAGCCAGCAGCAATGGCTGCCGGGCCACCAGCAACCGCTTCCCGCGTGGGGACAAAGGGGGTACGCAACCCCGGCTGCACAACGCTCAGGCTCGCTAGCAAAGATCGTCCTCGGTCTGGTGGGTGGCGCCGCGGCTTTGCTGTTTGCGCTGATCATCGTGTCTGCTGCACTTGGTACGACGGACTCGACTCAGGCAGACGTCATCGACCACTCGCCGGCTGAACCGTCGGACGCCGACACGCCACCGCTCAACCCTGGCGATGCTCAGGCCGTCCTGACGGCGAACCCTCTGTACACACGAGGTGGACTCGTCAACGGCAACTGCCCAGCAGAGGACCTCGGCGACGCCAGCAAGGATGAACAGACCCGCTTCTACTCGGCGCTCCTGGACTGCCTCGACCAGGAATGGAGTGCGCCCGTCGAAGAGGCTGGATTTCGCCACACGGAGCCCGGTCTGGTTGTTTTCGACAGCCCGATCACCACTCCGTGTGGAAGCGCCAGCCCCGAGAAGGGACGGACTCTGGCCTTCTACTGCACGGCCGACGAGGTGCTCTACGCCGATGTCCCCCAAATGCGGAAGTTCTTCGGTGCCGTTGATGTCGCCTATGCCGTCGTGATAGGTCACGAGTTCGGGCATCACGTGCAGCGGGAGATCGGCATCCTCGATGCCTTCGAAGCCGAGGTGTACGACGACTACGAGCAACGACTCGACCTGAGCCGTCGGGTGGAGCTCCAGGCAAGTTGCATGGGCGGGCTGTTTCTCGGCGCCATCGCCGATACCTTTCCGGTCGACGATGACCGGCTGATCCAGCTCGACCGAGCCGCCGCCTCCTTCGGCGACGAGCCCGGCGCTCCGGAAAACCAACGCGACCACGGGTCCAGCGGCTCCAACCGCACCTGGATCCTGGCAGCGTTCAACGACAACGACCTTGCGACGTGCAACACCTTCGTGGCGCCCGCCAGCGAAGTGGATTGACCTACGTACCGCGCTTTCGGCCGGCGCGCGGCCGGACTGCTTGCGTCGTACAACCGTTCACATGAACGACTCCACGACCCCCAACCGGCGTCTGGACCTCGGGAAAATCGTCTGGGGTGAGCAGCGAACCGCCTACTCCGGTGTGTTGCCAGTGTCCTCGCCGATCAGGTACGGCGCGGTGACCCCTTCATACATAAGATGCGCGACCAGACCTTGTGCCGCGTGAGGCAGATGATGGCAGTGGTCCATCCAGATCCCGGGATTGTCCGCGACGAAGGCCAGGTCGTAGCTCTCCCCGTCAGCCACGTTCAGTGAGTCCACCCACCAAGGGCTACCGGTGGACTCCTCGCCGTTCCGGCTGAGAACCACCATGTGATGGCCATGCAAGTGCATGGGATGAACGTCGCCGCTGTTGTTCTCGATCTGCATGCGCACGATGTCGCCTTCGCGTACGACGAACATCGGGACGTCGGGGAAGAGGTCTCCGTTGATCGACCACCACAATCCCGGCCGGCCGTTCACGAAACCGGGCCGTCTCCCCACGGAGTACTCGAAACTCCGGTCGGCAGAGGTCGGGTCGAAGCCCAAGGCCGCGGGTGACCCGTAGCTCAGCAGGTCGAGAGAAGTGTCCGGCTGGGGCGGATGAGGTACGTCGGCGCTCGTGCCACCCAACACCAGGGCGTTCGTGGCGCCGAGTTGGACGCGGACTCCCGAGCCGTCTTCGGGCATCTCGATCTCGAGGTCCGAACGACCCCCCGCGGTGACGACGAGGGACTGGTCGATGACCTCAGTGGGCTTGTTCAGGTCCCACCCGTCGACCGCCAGCAACCGGTACGCCGATCCCGTCCAAACGGTCATCGGTCCGTTGTCCGTGTTGATCACGCGAATCCGGACCCGGCTGCCAGGCTCCGCCGACACGGAGATGTCGCCCTCGAAGCCGTTCACGGTCCTGACGCCGTCGTAGATATGCACGAGCGCCAGTTGATCCAGCACCTTCTCGTCCTGGGATTTGGGCGCGATCACCAGCGGCCCCAGCATCCCTCCAGGAACCTGCTGATGAGACTTCTGGTGGGAGTGGTACCAGTAGGTACCTGGCTTGTCGGCGAGAAACCGGTAGACGTACTCATCGCCCACGGCAACGGCGTCTTGGGTCACACCTGCCACGCCGTCTTCGGCATTGGGAACGTCCACACCGTGCCAGTGCAGGGTGGTCCCCTCAGCCACCGACTCGTTGCGAAGACGCACTTCGACCAACTGGCCCTGGACCGCCTCGATAGTCGGACCGGGCGACTGGCCGTTGAGCGTGTAGCCGTCGACCGTGCGGCCGGAGGCCAACTGAAAGGTCTCCTGACGTGCTTCCAGGGTCACGTGGACATCTGCGGGCTGTTGCTGGTCGAGGACCAAATCGGCAACGCTCGTGGCGTTCCCCTCGGCGTGTTGCCCGTGGGCCGGGTCGGGGGAGGCAGCCGCGGGTCCGCCGCCATAGTCCAGGTGCCCCATCTCCATCACCGAATACCGGTCCGGCAACAGGCTGGAATACCACAGCCAGGCGAGCGGCGCCAGGATCGCAACCGTAGCCAATAGTGCAATCGCCAACGGCCTTCGACGACGGGTCGCCGACGCCGCTAACGGCTTCGCTCCGCCTGGTGGCTCAGACGCTTCCCCGGGCGGCTCAGACGCTTCCCCGGGCGGCTCAGGAGCCCCGCCGGATTGCTCAGGCGCCCCGCCGGATTGCTCAGGCGTACTGTGCCTCTGCATCCCGCTCCCTGGAGGCGCTCGCCCGGCTGCCTGCATGGAAGGCGACGGCGAACAGGATCAGGGCGTTCGCGCCGTGCAGTAGGCCCAGTAGCGAAACCTCGCGGCCGAACAGAGCGAGCCCTACCTGGATGACGACGATCAGCAACACCAGGCCGGCCCACTTCGACCCGCCGGGGACCTTGGCGAAGAACGACACGATCAGCAGGATCAGTGCGAGGAGGGGTATCACCATCATGCCGTTAATGCCATGGACTATGAATCCAACGACCTCGTCGAAGGTGATCTCATCCGACTCCTTCGTGGCTTTGTCCAAGATGCCACCCCCGTCGATCCACTTGCTCAGACCGAAGGAGGCGAATGCGATCGCCGCCGCCTGGACTACCACCTCCGCAGCAATGAGGAAGGCCAGGATTCGATACGCAGATTTCAAGGGAACCTCCCGACGAGACGGACGCCGCTGACGATTCAGCGCGTGCGTGGTGATGCTCAGCACCCTTCACGTCAGAGCGTCCCACAAGTGTTGGCTGTTGAACAGCACAAATCGCGCCTGATCAGCTCACGGTGACGTCGGTGGTGTGCCAGCCAGTTGCACCATCGGGTTTCACACCGATCTCGTCACCGGTCTGGGTGTAGCCCGACGCGTCGGTCGCACGTACCTGGATTTGGTGGTCGCCGACAGTTGCCGACCACACATAGGCCCACTGCCGCCACGCGTCGGTCACTGAACCACTGCCCAGCTTGGCTTCTTGCCAGGCGCCGCCGTCGACACGCACCTCAACCTTGGCGATGCCCGTGTGTTGGGCCCAGGCGATGCCACCGACGGCGACGTCGCCGGCCTTCACCGTCGTACCCCCCATCGGCACGTCGATCCGCGACTGCGTTTTCACCGGTCCTTCCTCGGCCCATCCGTTGCCGGTCCAGAATGCTTCGATCTCTGAGAACCGCGTGACCTCTAGGTCGACAACCCATTTTGTGGCGGACACGTAGCCATACAGCCCCGGCACGACCATCCGCACCGGGAATCCATGCTCGGGGGTTAGTGGCTCACCGTTCATGGCGATGGCAAACAGAGCATTGCGGTCATCGGTCAGCGGACCCAGCGGCGTGCCGCACGTCCAGCCGTCCTCCGAGGTCGACAAGACGGCGTCAGCGTCGGCGGAAACCCCAGCTTCGGCGAGGACGTCGGCGATGCGAACCCCTGACCACCATGCGTTGGAGATGAGATCGCCGCCTACCTCGTTCGATACGCAGCACAGGGTCACCCACGCTTCAGTCGGCTGTCGCTCGGCAAGGTCCTGGTACGTCAAGGTCAGCTCGCGATCCACGCTGCCGTGTACCCGGAGCCGCCATTCGCTCGGCAAGATCTGTGGCACAGACAACGCGGTGTCGATGCGATAGAAGCGCTCTTGTGACGTCCGCCAAGGAGTGATCCCTGCCAAACCGACCTCTGCGCCCGCGGGTTTGGCGCCTCTAGTCACCGCAAGGTTGAGACCTCGTCGTGCTGTTTCCAGGGCCGCTCGACTTCGCGCGAGCACCCGCCCCGTCGCTCCCACCACGACGGCCCCTATGGCGAGGCCCCCGGCCAGCCGGAGAAAGTCTCGACGCGCGGCCGGCTCGGTTGCTCCTCCAAGCGATGGCTCAGCAGCCGGTCCCGAGACGACCGCCGCTCGCCCCTTCGGTGTGAGCAGGGCCAACGTGACCATCGCCAGGCCAACGCCAGCCACGGCAGGAACGAACGAGGCCACGGACGACGACGACAACTGCTTGTGTACGGCGAGCAGCAGCACCACTCCCATCAACAGGAAGAGCGACTGCCCCAGCACCAGTGACCGCAGCGCCACGACACCGACGAGGGAGCTGACCAGGATGAGACCGACGAGAGTCAAGCCGATCAGCACCGGCTTGTCGTTCTGACCGAGAAGCTCGATCCCGAACTCGATCACCGGCCCTGGTGTCAGCTTGATGATCCACTCAGACAGCGC
>JACCSH010000191.1 GCA_013813125.1 Nocardioidaceae bacterium
CGAGCGTCATCGGTGAGGCGTTGGGCGCCAGCACACAGAACGCTCGCTCCCCGAACTCGCCGCCCTTCCACCGCTCCTGTGCTCGCCCGGACAAGCCCGGTCATCCCGCCTGAGGAGATGTGTCGGAGAGTTCAGGTCTGGAGCGAGTCCGGTCGGATGGTGAGACAGAAAAGAACCCGCGGCCCTCCGGTTCGACGAACATCGGCACCCCCTCGACCAGTTCGACCCTCGGCATGATCGTCAAGATGTCACGCTCAGCGGCGGCCGCCAGCACGTCGAGCGGCTCGGCGTACCGGGCGAGCTCGCTCAGGCTGACGTATGTCGGCAAGAGCATGGCCATCTCACCCTCATCGGCAGCCGTGACCGCGTCAGCCGGCCTGACCCACATCACGCGGTCCGCTTCGCCTGACACGTCCCGCGGGCGTTGTCCCTCGGGCATGACCGCCACAAAGAACCGGGTGTCATAGCGCCGGGGCTCGAACTCCGGCGTTATCCAATGCGCCCAGGCTTGCAGGAGGTCGGCACGCAGCACGAGTCCTCGTTGAAGCAGGAAGTCGCTGAAGGCCAGACTGCGATCGACCAGCGCCGCCCGGTCTCGCTCCCAGTCATCGCCGGTCGTATCGTCGACGATGAGGCCGTCGGCTGCGCCAGCGAGCAGCACTCCTGACTCCTCGAAGGTCTCGCGTACAGCGGCACACACCAATGCCCGCGCCTGCGACTCATCACACCTCAGTCGGCGAGCCCACTCGGCGGCGCTGTGTCCGGCCCAGGCAATTGACCTGTCGCAATCGCGCTCATCAACGGCGCCGCCGGGGAAGGCGTACATCCCGGCGGCGAACGCCATGCGTCCATGCCGCCGAAGCATGTAGACCTCGAGTTCGGAGCCAGCCGACTCCGAGCCTGAGCGGGCGGGCACCCGGAACTCCGAGCGGGTGGCACTGCGCAAGAGCATCACGGTCGAGGACCCGCGAGCGACCGCGGCCTTTCTCTCACCAGCTAGGTAGGACCGGGCGTGTTCAAGAAGAGCGTCGGGGACTCTGCGTAGCGACTCCATCGCTATCGTCGTCGTGTCAGACGCCGGCGCTGGCGGAGCCGACTGAGCGGCTGGGTAGTCGGCGGCGGGTCATCTGGTCAGGACACCTCGACCACGAGCTCCACCTCGACGGGGGCATCGAGCGGAAGCGCGGATACGCCCACAGCTGACCTGGCGTGCTGGCCAGCTTCGCCGAAAATGTCTCCGAGCAACTCACTGGCTCCGTTGGCGATGCCGGGCTGGCCAGTGAAGTCCGTCGTACTGGCAACGAAGACGACCACTTTGACGATACGGACGACGCGCGACAGGTCGTCGACCAGCGACTTGACAGCCGCCAGGCCATTGAGCGCGCACTGCTGAGCGCATTCGACCGCTTGCTCCGAAGTGACATCGCCGCCGACCTTGCCGGTGAGCATCAGGTGGCCGTCGCGGATGGGTAGCTGCCCGGACGTGTAGATGTAGTTGCCAGTGCGCACCGCGGGAACATAGGCCGCGACCGGCTTGGCAACCTCTGGCACCGACATGCCCAGCTCGGCCAGACGATCCTCCGGTGTCGCCACGTCAGCTCTTCTCGCGCTTGAAGTAGGCAACCAGACTCTCCGGGTTGAGACCGGGCACGATCTGGACGAGCTCCCACCCGTCCTCGCCCATGTTGTCGAGGATCTGCTTGGTGGCGTGGACGAGGACAGGAACGGTGATGTACTCCCATTTGGTCATGGCGCTGACTCTAACGGGCGGACCTCAGCCGACTTGGAACGAGAGAGCACTCAGGTTTGCCGATGGCCGCAATTGCGTTCCAACCGGGAATGGTTCTGCTTGACCACAGGCAGGATCCGGCGCAGCGGTAGCGTCTCCGCTGTGGATCCGAGGGAGGTACTGAGCCGGCACGCGGAGGGGCCCGACGTCGTACTGCGCTATGCCGATCACCCCGACGGCCTCATCGATGTCTTCCTGCCTGCGACCTTCGGCAGACCGAAGCAAGCTCGTCCGCTGGTCATGGTGGTTCACGGTGGCTTCTGGCGGCAGCAGTACGACCGCATCCACGTCCGGCCTCTCGCGAACGCTTTGGCGCAACATGGCCTGGTCGTCGCAGTGCCGGAGTACCGCCGTGTCGGCGGGCTTGGGGGGTGGCCCGAGACGGCCTACGACGTGGAGACGGCACTGGCAGCCACCCTCTACATGGTCAATGCGGTAGCACCCGGCCAGCTCGACCCCTCAAGCCCCCCAACGGTGGTGGGGCACTCAGCAGGCGGTCACCTCGCGATGTGGGCCAGTCTGCGAGCCGGTCCGCAGCACGTTGCCTCGGTCGTGGCTCTGGCACCGGTCAGCGACCTGCGACATGCCGCTGCCGCTGGCGTGGGAGGCAACGCCACCGCCGACCTGCTCGGCGGCGGCCCGGACGACGTCCCCGATCGGTATGCGGAAGCGGACACCGCCCGCATGCTGCCAGGCGACGTCCCTGTGACGATCATCCAGGGCGCCGAGGACAGGCAAGTGCCCGCAGAGATGAACCGTCGCTTGGCCGCCTCACATCCGGAGATCGCCTACGTCGAGCTCGATGGCGTCGACCACTTCGCTCTGATCGACCCGCTCTCAGCGGCGTTCAGGAATCACGTCCTGGGCCGGCTGCCCGCTCCACCACCGGGTACCAAGCAAGGTCCTCACCAACCGGCGGAAGGCTGAGCGAGGCTCACATCAGGGCGTCGACGTCCACGCGTGGCTCGGTCTTGTCGAGCACCTCCGAGACGGTGACGTCGGGAGCGAGCTCCCGGAGCGTCAACCCGTCGTCGGTCACGTCGATAACCGCCAGGTCGGTGATGATGCGCTGGACCACACCTAGGCCGGTGTAGGGCAGGGAGCACTCGTTGACGATTTTGTACGACCCGTCGCGCGCAACATGCTCCATCAAGACGATGACGCGTTTCGCCCCGTGAACGAGGTCCATGGCCCCACCCATGCCCTTGACCATCTTGCCGGGGATCATCCAGTTGGCGATGTCACCGCCCGCCGAGACCTGCATGGCCCCGAGGATGGCCGCGTCGATCTTGCCGCCCCGGATCATCCCGAACGAAGTCGCCGAGTCGAAAAAAGACGCGCCCGGCCGCAAGGTGACGGTCTCCTTTCCTGCGTTGATCAGGTCAGGGTCCTCATCCCCCTCGAGCGGGTACGCGCCGACCCCCAGGATGCCGTTCTCAGACTGGAGCACGATCTCGATGTCGTCCGCTACGTAGTTCGGCACCAGTGTGGGCAGCCCGATACCGAGGTTGACGTAGGCGCCGTCCTCGAGTTCTGCAGCCGCACGAGCGGCCATCTGCTCACGCGACCAGGCCATCAGCCCTGCTCCCCGCGAGGACGAACCGTGCGCTTCTCGATGCGTTTCTCCGCGGCTTGCTCAGGCGTGAGAGGCAGCATGCGCTGCACATAGACACCCGGCAGGTGGATCTCGTTCGGTTCGAGCTCACCTGGCTCGAAGAGGTGCTCGACCTCGGCGATCGTCACCCGTCCGGCCATGGCGCAGAGGGGGTTGAAGTTGCGGGCAGAGTCGTGGAAGACCAGGTTGCCGTGCCGGTCACCCTTCCACGCCCGGACAAGACCGAAGTCCGTCACAAGCGCCTTCTCCAACACGAAGCTGCGTGGCCCCTCGGCGGTGTCGAACTCTCGCACCTCCTTCGGAGGGCTCGCCTTGACGACGGTTCCGCTATCGTCGTACCGCCAGGGAAGCCCGCCGTTCGCGACCTGAGTGCCGACACCGGTCGCTGTGAAGAACGCCGGGATACCAGCGCCGCCTGCGCGCAGCCGCTCTGCCAAGGTGCCCTGTGGAGTCAGCTCCACCTCAAGCTCGCCGGACAGGTACTGGCGTTCGAACTCCTTGTTCTCGCCCACATACGACGCGACCATACGGCGGATGCGCTTGTCGCGGAGCAGCAGTCCGAGTCCCCAGTCGTCGACACCGCAGTTGTTGGACACCGCCTCGAGGTTCGTGACCCCTGCATCGAGGAGCGCCTGCACAAGCACGCTCGGGATCCCGCAGAGGCCGAAGCCACCTACCGCCAGTGAGGATCCGCTCGCTATTTCTGCTACCGCCTCTGCGGCGCTCCGGACGACCTTGTCCACGACCTCTCCTCGTTACCATCAGCTTCCCCTCGACCAGGGCGTCCCTCAGGTCTTGCCGGAAGTGCTTGCAACCTACTCCATCACCCTCGGCTGAAGATGACTAGAGGCGTCCAAGACGGCGTTTGGCGGTCACCGTGTTGTCTTCACTCGAAGTGAAGGGTCAGGCTGCGGGCGCCACCTCAGCTTCGGACGCACGAACTGGAGCAAGTGCATTGCTCCAGGCGACGAGCTGGTCGAGCATGCCGTCGACGGCATCCTCTTGGTGAGCGCCTGGTGCGAAGGTGGAGAAGTTCTCAAAGTCGGTGAACAGCGACAGCGCCACCTGCGCACGTACGTCGGCGATCTGCAGCTCACCAACGATCAGGCGCAGCTGCTCTACTGCTCGGGTGCCGCCGG
>JACCSH010000195.1 GCA_013813125.1 Nocardioidaceae bacterium
GGACCAGTTCGATGCCAGCTGCAGCCTTGAGCCGGCTCGCGGCTGACTGACGAGGCAGCCTACGGCACCCTCTGGCACTCGCTACAGTGAGCGGCGGGCTCGACGGACAGCCGCCACCGTTGCTGCCAGGTGAGATCAGCTGCATCCGACGTGAGGGGGACGAAATGGCCCGCACGATGCCCGAACTCGTCGACGAGCTGCGCGACCGGATGGCGCTGGTCCGCGACGGCGGCTCGGCCGCGGCACGGCAACGTCACACCGAACGGGGCAAGCTGCTGGTCAGAGACCGGGTCGACCGACTGCTCGACCCGGGTTCACCGTTCCTCGAGCTGGCCCCCCTGGCGGCATTCGGCTTGTACGACGACGACGTGCCGGCTGCCGGCATCGTCTGCGGCATCGGCAGAGTCAACGAGCGAGAATGCGTAGTCGTCGCCAACGATGCCACCGTCAAGGGTGGCACCTACTACCCGCTGACTGTGAAGAAGCACCTGCGGGCACAGGAGGTGGCTCGCGCCAACTCCCTGCCATGCATCTACCTGGTCGACTCGGGTGGCGCTTTTCTGCCGATGCAGGATGAAGTTTTCCCCGACCGCGACCATTTCGGACGCATCTTCTTCAACCAGGCGACTTTGTCCGCCGAGGGCATCGCGCAGATCGCCGCAGTCATGGGCTCCTGCACGGCCGGTGGTGCCTATGTGCCTGCGATGTCGGATGAGACCGTGATCGTGCGCAACCAGGGCACGATCTTTCTGGGTGGTCCGCCACTGGTGAAGGCAGCCACCGGCGAGGTGGTGACGGCGGAGGATCTCGGTGGCGGCGACGTGCACGCTCGCACGTCTGGTGTGGTCGACCACCTTGCCGCTGATGACGCAGAGGCGCTCACTATCGTGCGCTCCATCGTCGGGTCACTCGGCCGGCATCCGACCGAGACCCTCTCTCGCCACGACGCTGCGGAGCCACTCGAAGACCCGGCCAGCGTCTATGACGTCGTGCCCAGCGACACGCGTACGCCGTACGACGTGAGGGAGGTGATCCGGTGCATCGTCGATGGCTCACGCCTGCATGAGTTCAAGGCCCTGTACGGCGAGACGTTGGTCTGCGGGTTCGCACGTATCTGGGGCTACGACGTCGGCATCGTCGCAAACAACGGCATCCTCTTCAGTGAGTCGAGCCTCAAGGGCGCTCACTTCATCGAGCTATGCAACCGCCGGAGGATCCCCCTCGTCTTCCTGCAGAACATCACCGGCTTCATGGTCGGCCGCAAGTATGAAGCCGGCGGTATCGCCAAGGACGGCGCGAAGCTGGTCACTGCGGTTGCGTGCTCGGTCGTACCCAAGTTCACCGTGGTGATCGGCGGTTCCTTCGGGGCGGGCAACTACGGCATGTGCGGGCGCGCCTACGAGCCGCGCTTCCTGTGGATGTGGCCCAATGCACGCATCTCGGTGATGGGCGGTGAACAGGCAGCGTCGGTGCTGGCGACGGTCCGGCGGGAGAGTATCGAGTCGAGGGGCGGGAAGTGGTCCGCTGAGGAGGAGGCGGCGTTCCGAGCCCCCATTCTCGAGCAGTACGAAGCCCAGGGATCGCCCTACTACTCGACGGCTCGGCTGTGGGACGACGGGATCATCGACCCTGCGGACACCCGGCGAGTCCTCGGACTAGGCCTCGCAGCGGCGTCGCACAGCCCCGTCCCCGAGCCGCGCTACGGCATCTTTCGGATGTGAGCCCGCGATGACAACGCCGCCCCCTCACCAGCAGCCGTTCGGCACGGTGCTCGTCGCGAACCGGGGTGAGATCGCGCTGCGGATTCTCCGGGCCGTGAAGAACGCCGGGTTGCGTAGCGTCGCGGTCTACAGCGATGTCGACCGCGACGCCCCCCATGTGCGCGCAGCCGACGCGGCCGTGCGGATCGGGGCGGCGCCGGCGTCGGAGTCCTATCTCTCGATTCCGCGGCTGCTGGAAGCCGCCCAAGCCGAGCGAGCAGACGCCGTACATCCGGGCTACGGCTTCTTGTCCGAGCGACCCGAGTTCGCCCGCGCCGTCGTAGCGGCCGGCTTGGTGTTCATCGGCCCGCCCGCGGACGTGATGGACGCCATGGGACGCAAGGACCGGGCCCGCGCGATCGCCGTAGCCGCCGGCGTTCCCGTGGTGCCCGCAGCCGACCTCAGCGCCACGGAAGGATCCGACTCTGACGTTGCCGGGACGACGTCACATTCGGATCTTTCGGATGCGCAGTTGGAAGAGATCGTGCAGCAGGTCGGCTTCCCCCTGCTGGTCAAAGCGGCTGCCGGTGGTGGCGGCAAGGGGATGCGCATCGTCCGGCAACCGCAGTCATTGCCCGACGCGGTGGCAGCCGCCCGGCGCGAGGCGATGGCAGCGTTCGGTGACGACACCATGATCTTCGAGCGGTACGTCGAATCCGGCCGCCACATAGAGGTGCAGATTCTTGCCGACTCGCACGGCAACGTGGTGCATCTCCATGAGCGCGACTGCTCGGTGCAGCGACGCCATCAAAAGGTGCTGGAAGAGGCACCGGCGGTAGCGATCACCGACTCGGTGCGGGAACTGGTGTTGGCTTCGGCGCTGGCGCTCGCAAAGGAGGTCGGCTACGTCAACGCCGGCACCGTCGAGTTCCTTGTCGCTGACGAGGAGGTGTTCTTCCTGGAGATGAACACCCGCCTCCAGGTCGAGCACCCCGTCACCGAGCTCGTGACCGGACTCGACTTGGTTGCGTTGCAGCTTGCGGTCGCCCAGGGCGACAGGTTGCCCTTCTCGCAGAGCGACATCACCGTACGTGGTCACGCCATCGAGGCACGGGTGTATGCCGAGGATCCCCGACACGGCTTCCTGCCACAGGCCGGCACGGCCGCGCATGTCGAGTGGCCCGAGGGGGTCAGGGTGGATGCTGCCCTGCGCTCTGGCCAACGGGTGGGCACTCATTACGATCCAATGCTGGGAAAGCTGATCGCCTGGGGAGCCGATCGAGAGGTGGCCCGGCGCAACCTCGTCGCGGCGCTCGACGGCACCGCCATTCTGGGATTGACCACCAACGTCGGTTTCTTGCGCGCCCTCTGCGACTCAGCTGCCTTTCGTGACAGCGAGATCGACACAGCATGGCTGGACAACCAGCCGCCGGCTGCGTTCGACCTCGCTGTACCTGACGAGGCGTGGTGCCTGGCGGCCTGGGCGACCGCCAAAGCCCTCGCCGGGAAGGATGACGGGCCGTTCGGTGTCGGCGACGGGTGGCGACTCGCCGCACCACCGGCTCCGGTCTCCCTGTCCTTGCGGCGGGTGTCTTCGGATGTCGACGGCGGCGGGAACAGCAGCACGGTGGACCTCGTCAGTGTTGATCTCCGAACCGGGGTGGTGACCCGCGCGGGTGCCGCGTTCGCAGTCCGCGAGTTCGCTGCCGCACCAGAAGATTGGGCCACGGCGCCGGCAGACCGGGTCGGGCGACTGACGAGTCGGGCTGGTGGGATCTTCCAAGGGGCCGAGGTGGTGGAGCTCGACATCGACGGTGTTCTGCGCAAGGGCGTCGTGCTGGGCAATTCTTACGGCCAGTTGACTGTGGCCTATCAGGGTGCCACCCACGTCTTCGAGCAAGGCGATGATCGTGTCCGGCACGCTGTGGCTGGGGGAGACGGTTCCGTGGCGGCTCCCATGCCGGGGACCGTGTTAGCGGTCAACGTCGAAGTGGGCGAGCATGTTCTGGCAGGGCAGCCGCTCGCTGTGATAGAAGCGATGAAGATGGAACTGGTAGTGAAGGCCCCGCTCGCAGGCGTACTGACCGCAGTACATGCAGAGACGGGTGCGCAGGTGGAGCTCGGGGAGATCCTTGTCCAGGTCTCACCGCCCGAGTCAGCAGGTGGCGGCTTATGAGCCGTTCCAGCTGTCCGCAGGTGTCGCGATGAAGCGAACTCCTCAGGTCCAGCACGCAGACGGTCTGCCGTCGAAGGTGTCGATCTATGAAGTAGGGCCGCGTGACGGACTGCAGAACGAGTCCGCCATCGTGCCGGTCGAGGTCAAGGCACACTTCGTCAGGCGGCTGGTCGCAGCCGGGCTGCAGTCCGTCGAGGTAACGAGCTTCGTGCACCCACAGTGGGTGCCTCAGCTCGCAGACGCCGAGCAACTGATCGACGCGCTCGACCTGACGATGGCCCCACGGATGCCGGTGCTCGTGCCCAACGTCCGAGGCCTGGACCGTGCATTGAGCAAGAACCTGCACGACATCGCCATCTTCGCCAGCGCAACGGAGTCCTTCGCCCAACGTAACCTCAACCGCAGCCTCGACGAGCAGTTCACCATGTTCGAGCCCGTGGTTGCCGGGGCTCGCCGACGCGGGCTGTGGGTGAGGGCTTACCTCTCGATGTGCTTCGGCGACCCGTGGGAGGGCGATGTCTCGGTGGCGCAGGTCGTGAAGATGGCGCGGCGGCTGCTCGACCTGGGCTGCGACGAGTTGTCGCTGGGGGACACGATCGGAGTCGCTACGCCCGGCCATGTCGAGGCACTGCTGACCGAGTTGTTTGCGGCGGGGACGGCGAGCGGCCAGGTCGCCGTACATTTTCACGACACCTACGGGCAGGCACTCGCCAACGCATTGACGGCGATGCGCCTCGGGGTCACCACCATTGACTCCTCGGCGGGAGGGCTGGGTGGCTGCCCGTATGCCGAAAGCGCGACCGGCAACCTCGCCACCGAGGACTTGGTGTGGCAGTTGCAGGGCTTGGGAATCCAGACTGGCGTGGATCTCGAAGCGTTGGTTGCGACCAGTGTCTGGATGGCTGAACAGATCGGCAAACCGACGGTGTCTCGCGTCGTCAGCGCGCTGGCCGGCTGAGCCGGTGCATACTACGCGCGCTTTCGCGCCCGCAGTTCCTTGGCGGCGAACCGGCCCACCTGCCAGGTGCGGAAGCCATCGCTGACCGCGCCGACGCCACCACCGATGATCGGCGCGCGGCGGGCGATGAACGTGACGGTGCGTTTGCCGGCCACCCGGCCGATCAGTTCCGCCGCCACTTCGGTCGCAATGCGTTGGTCGAGCTCAGCGTCGTAGCTGGGCGCAGTGGCAATCGCCATCGGCGTGCTGGGCAGTTTCTTGTTCTTGACGAGTCCCCTGACACTGTCTTCGCCCAGAATGCAGGCCAGCACCGCATTTCGTACCCGTGGGTCGCTGAGGTCATAACCCTGCAGGTGCGCTATCCCCGCCACCATGTGACATTGCAGCAGCGCGAGCCCGGATATGTTGGCGGGGATCATCACCGCAACAGTGAGAAGTCCCCCCAGGTTCGTCACAAAGCCCTGTGCCGTTGCCAACCGCACATGCGCGTCGATCAGTGCATCGATGGCCTCGGTGACGTTGCCGTCATGTGCCTTGAGGCGCTTGTCGGCTGCTTCGGCGGCACCCAGCAGAGGGCCGGCGCCGTCAACAGCCCGGTCGAACGCCTGCCTCACAAAGTTGGAAGCCATACCGGGAGCGCGGTCGGTCGCGACCGAGCCGGCGATCTTGCCAAGCAGCTTCCCTGCACCCATGCATGCCTCCAGCGGCGATAGACGTGCACCCACCCTACGCAGCAGCTCGAAGTCGGTTGCGCGTGAGGATCGCCGGGGACGTTTCGCCGCCCCCGACTCCGCCGCCGGTCCGTCGTCTCGATGAGCGTCTCGAGACCTCGGCCGGCGAGGTCATGGCATGAGGCGGCCGACTTTGGTTAAGTGCCATCAGTGACGCCAACCGAGCCGGAGCCGACGCGATGGGTCTTCCCCGATCCCACCCAGGTCGACGAGGAGATCGTGGCGATCGGCGCAGACCTGGCGCCTGGCACGGTTCTGAGTGCCTACCGCCAAAGCTTGTTCCCGATGCCTCTGAACGATTACGAGGCGATGGCCTGGTGGTCACCGGTCCAGCGCGGTGTACTCCCGATCAATGGACTACGCATCACGCGTTCGATGCGACAGTCAGCGGCCAAGTTCACCGTCACGGTTGACCAGGCGTATGACGAGGTTGTGGCCGGCTGCGCGGAGGCGAGCCGACCCGGGGCCTGGATCGACTCTCGGATCAAGGCTGCTTACCGTGAGCTGTACGACCTGGGTTGGGTGCACTCGATCGAAGTCCGACGAGGCGGCGTGCTGGCCGGCGGTCTCTATGGGGTGGCCATCAACGGGTTGTTCGCCGGTGAGTCGATGTTCCACCGTGAGCGCGACGCCTCGAAGGTGGCGCTGATGGCGCTCGTCGACATCCTCGATGACGGGCAAGAGGGCCGCTTGCTCGACGTGCAGTGGCTCACCGGCCACCTGCGCCGTCTGGGAGCAGTCGAGATGTCGCGGACCCGCTACCTGGTCGCCTTGCGAAGGGCGTTGAGTCTGCCGCCTCCGACAATCTGGCGTTGACGGGCGCTCTCGTCAGCGAGCGGATCGTGGGCTCGACCGGCGACTCGCCGCCATATCCACCAGGGTCTCATCGTCGGAGTGGCGCTGCGGAGGCATGGGTGCCGGAATTGGGGAAGGCATCGTCGAGTCCACCGGTTCGCTGACGCGGCTCCCCGGGGCGTCACGGATGCCGTCGACCAGGGCGTCGATGAAGTCGTTGACGTGATCCAAGTCCAGCCGGAAGGTGCCGGAGCAGATGTCACCTCGCCACAGCGACAAGACGACGATATCTGCGTCGTGATGCCACGTCAGACGCATGGCGCGGCCGTTACCTCGCGCGTCGAGGAATACCTCGCCTCCGCTAACGGTCCTGGCCTTCCGACATTTTCCCATCCTGCCCGTTCCCGCTCGTCGTCTGCAAGCCCGCACCCAGCACCGGTGGTGACGGCGCGCGACGCGGTGGCGGCCTCGTTCCTGCTACGGGCACACTAAAGGGGTGCCAGAACTTCCAGAGGTGCAAGCACTGGCCGCTGATCTCGACAGCCGATTGAAGGGGCGTGCCGTTGCCTGCCTGGATGTGGTGGCCATCTCGGCGCTCAAGACTTTCGATCCGGCGCCTGCGGCTTTGCAAGGCTTGTTTGTCGAGAACGTGCGGCGCCACGGCAAGTTCCTCGACATCGTCGTCGATGAGCTGCACCTGGTGGTACACCTGGCGCGTGGTGGCTGGATCCGCTGGCGCGACGAGTTGCCCACTCTCCCGGCCAAGCCCGGCAAGGGGCCGCTCGCGGCGAGACTGCTTCTCGACGATCAGTCTGGTCTCGACTTCACCGAGGCGGGGACCCGGAAGGGCTTGGCCCTGTACGTCGTACGGCGCCCGCAGGATGTGCCAGGCATCGCGCGTCTGGGGCCTGACCCGCTCAGTGACGATTTCACCCGCGATGGTCTCGCCGAGATCTTGGCGGCGGCCGGTCGCTCGCAGATCAAGGGCGTGCTGCGCGACCAGTCGGTCATCGCCGGGATCGGCAACGCCTACTCCGACGAAATCCTCCACGTCGCGAAAATGTCCCCGTTCAAGCCCGCGGCCATGTCTGACACCGAGATCACCTTGCTGTACGACGCTCTGCGCAAGACCCTGCATGACGCCATCGCTCGCTCAGACGGGCTTGCCGCCTCAGAGCTCAAGAAGGAGAAGAAGTCGGGTCTGCGAGTCCATGGCAGGACCGGGGAGCCCTGCCCCGTGTGTGGTGACAC
>JACCSH010000213.1 GCA_013813125.1 Nocardioidaceae bacterium
TCACCGACACGCCCAGCGGTTCCCCTGATGACTATCCCGTCGTCGACTCGGTCGAGAGAGCCGGCGACAGAGCTGACTTCTCTTTCGACAGGCCCATCACTACCCGCTTCCTGCTGGTCTGGCTGACGTCACTGCCGAGCGAGGGTCTGGCTTCCTACCGCGGCCGGGTCTCCGACATCCAGGTGCTCGGGTGACAGCAGGCCCGGGTGAAGAGTCCGGGCGTGCCTGAACTCTCCGACAGAGCAGACAGCGACCTTCTGCAGGCTCATGTCGCGGGAGACCCGGACGCATTCTCTGAGCTGGTACGTCGGCATCGCGACCGGCTGTGGGCGGTTGCGCTGCGCACCACGGGCGACGCCGAAGACGCCGCCGACGCCTTACAGGAGGCGCTGCTCTCTGCCTTCCGCCGGGCCGAGACCTTCCGCGGGGATGCCCAGGTCACTACGTGGCTGCACCGCATTGTCGTCAACGCCTGCCTGGACCGGCTCAGGCGCCGCAGCCGCACGCAGGCGCTGCCAGACGAAGATGACCGCTCCTCAGTGCTCGCCGCCCCCCTCACCGCCGACGACGACATCGTTGTCACCGAACGCCGGGCAGACGTGCTCGCGGCACTCGCCGAGATCAGTGGCAGTCAACGCGCAGCGCTGGTCCTCGTCGACATGGAGGGCTATTCGGTGGAAGAGGCGGCGGAGATCCTCGGGTGCCCACCCGGAACAGTGAAGAGCCGGTGCTCACGAGGCCGAGCGCGGCTGGTCGTGTTGTTGGCACCCTATCGAGGGAACCCCGCGGGCCCCGACGACGTCCAACCCTCAGAGCAGCAGCAGAGCCCCCCGGCGCTGCGGCAGCGAAACCGCGGGGACGGCGCCGCCGTAGTGTCCACCGGGCCACCCTTGGAAGGAGGAGAGATTCCGCCGTGAGCGAGGCCACACACCCAACTCTTGACGAGATCGCTGACCTCTACGAGCAGTTGTTGGAGCCCGACGTCGCTGAGCCGGTCCAGGCGCACATCGACGTCTGCGCCCGATGCGCCGCCCAGCTGGAAGCTCTTGACGCCGTCTCCGTGAGGCTCGCGGAGATCGGGGCCGAACGCGCCGTGATGCCGGCGTCCGTGATGGCCACCCTCGACTCAGCTCTCGGTCAAGCCAGTGCCGAGCGGACGGCTGGGGTTACCTCGCTGGCGGATCGGCGTACGGCGAAAACTCCTCGGACCTCCCCCGCCTCCTCACGGCGACGCCCTGCGTGGATGCTGGTCGCGGCAGCCGCAGTAGCGGCCGTCATCGCGGTCCCCGTCGGATTCGAGCTGCTGCCGCAAGGAGCATCCGACGAATCCTCCTCGGCCGACGCCGGCCAAGCGGAGACCTCGCTGGCGAGGCAAGAGTCCGAAGATGCCGGCTCCGGGGGCGGCCAAGAAGGTGCTGGAGCGGGCACGACGCCGGAGTCTGACAGTGCTACGCTGTCCTCCCCCGAGACCACTTTGCCTGCTCGGTTAACCCCTCGTAACCTTGTCGACTTCGCACTCGGCGCGGCTCCGGTGGAGAGGGAAACCAGCTCGGCATTGGCCAAGTGCGCGGGGTTCGAGCCGTTCAGCAGATCAACCGGTGACGGTGTGGTTGCCGCCACGGCGCGGTGGCGGGGCGAGCGAGCCGTGGTGCTGGTAGACCGGCGGAAATCATCGGTGGCGGTCTACGGGTGCGCCACTCCAGGCCAGCTGCTCTACAGCACCGCCTACTGAGCCCTCCTGTCTCAGCAAGGCCTGGCCTAGCCGGCTCGCCGCTTTGCCGCGGGGGAATGGCCAGACCCTAAGATCGGTTACACCTCATGGCGCGGGATGTCGACCGCCCCAACCCAACGATCTGCAGGAGAGCGCTTAAGTGACTTCAGTGTCTGGGCCCGAGTCCAAGGTACGCGACGTCATCATCATCGGGTCGGGTCCGGCCGGCTACACGGCGGCAATCTATGCTGCTCGCGCCGCTCTCACGCCACTCGTCTTCGAGGGCTCGGTGACCGCCGGAGGCGCCCTCATGACGACGACCGAAGTGGAGAACTTCCCCGGGTTCCCCGACGGCATCATGGGACCTGCGCTGATGGACGACCTTCGAAAACAGGCCGATAAGTTCGGCGCTGAGCTCGTGCCGGACGACATCACCGACGTTGCGCTCGAGGCTGACGTCAAGACCGTCATTGACTCCACCGGGGGCGCCCACCGCGCCCGCACGGTGATCTTGGCGATGGGCTCTGGCTACCGCAAGCTCGGCCTGCCTAACGAGGATCGACTCTCCGGGCACGGTGTCAGCTGGTGCGCCACCTGTGACGGGTTCTTTTTCCGCGACCAGCACATCGCCGTCGTCGGGGGTGGCGACTCCGCTGTCGAAGAGGCAACTTTCCTCACCCGGTTCGGCTCCAAGGTGACGTTGATTCATCGGCGTGACGCGCTGCGTGCGAGCAAGATCATGGCGGCGAGGGCGCACTCCAACGACAAGATCGAGTTCGCCTGGAACAGTGCGGTCGAGCAGATCCTCGGCGACGACCACCTCGAAGGTGTGGTGCTGAAGGACACGCAGACGGGTGAGAAGCGAACCCTCGACGCAACCGGGCTTTTCATCGCCATCGGACACGACCCGCGTTCGGAGCTCGTTCGCGGCCAAGTCGATCTCGACGACGCAGGCTATGTCTTGGTCGAGCCAGGGAGCACCCGCACCAACCTGCCCGGCGTCTTCGCGAGTGGGGACCTCGTCGACCACACCTACCGACAAGCCGTCACAGCGGCAGGCACCGGCTGTGCTGCCGCCCTGGACGCCGAGCGCTACTTGACTGCGCTGGCGGACGCATGAGCGTTCCCTCTGGAGCCGCCGCTGGCGCGCTCTCCTCGAACTGTCGGGGCTCTCGACTA
>JACCSH010000216.1 GCA_013813125.1 Nocardioidaceae bacterium
TACGAGGAGTACCTGCAGACCTTTCGCCACGGGATGCCACCGCACGGTGGGTTCGCCATCGGGTTGGAGAGGTGGACGGCTCGGCTGGTCGAGGCGGAGAACATCCGAGAAGTCACGCTGTTCCCCCGCGATCTGCACCGTCTCGCGCCATAGGTCACAATGGCCGCATGGCCCTTGTGAGAATGCTTGCCCGTCCGATGTTGGCGTCGATGTTCGTCAACGGTGGGATCAACACGTTAAGGAACGTTGACCACGCCACCCAGCGCGCGGCGCCGGTGACCGCCAGGCTCGCGCCCGTGATCGACCGGGCAACTGCGTCATTGCCTGTCGCCTTGGACAACAAGCAACTGGTGCAGGTCAACGCCATGGTGCAGATCGTCGGCGGGGCGATGCTGGCGACTGGTCGGTCGCCACGACTGTCGGCACTGGCGCTGGCCGCGAGCCTGGTGCCCACGACCTTCGCGGGTCACCGCTTCTGGGAGGAGCAGGACGCGCAGCAACGTGCTAACCAGCGCGTGCACTTCCTCAAGAACGTGTCGCTGACCGGCGGGTTGCTCCTCGCAGCTGTCGACACCGAAGGCAAGCCGAGCCTCGCCTGGCGAGCACGGCGTCAAGCGCTAGAGGCAAAGAAGCAGGCCAGTCGAACGGCAAGCAAGATCACTCCCGGCTAGCAGTCCTGGTCAGGTATTCGACTTGAAACGTATCCGTGCTCAGCGAGCCTGAATGCTGGTCCGCGCCTCTAGCGCTCGCTCCGGTCAACGCGCATGTCGACGTACCCGGTTCTAAGTCGATCACCAACCGGTCCCTGCTCCTGGCAGCGATCGCCGACGGGACGAGCACACTCACGCGCCCGCTCCTTGCTCGAGACACCCGGTTGATGATGGCCGCCTTGGCGGCCCTGGGAACTGAGATCGCGCAATCCGGCGAGACCGTCGTCGTCACGCCCCGGCACCTACGCGGGCCGGCTGCGGTGGACTGCGGTCTGGCCGGCACAGTGATGCGCTTCGTTCCGCCCGTGGCCGCCTTGGCTCGCGGTCCCGTCACCTTCGACGGTGACCTCCAGGCACGGAACCGTCCGATGGCAGAGGTTCTCGGGTCTCTGCGCAGTTTGGGCGTCGACATCGATGCCGCATCGACCACACTGCCCTTCGTGCTACAAGGCACCGGGCGGGTGGCGGGAGGCGTGGTGACGCTCGACGCCTCATCCTCCAGCCAGTTTGTCTCAGCCCTGCTGCTCGCGGGAGCCCGATATGACCGCGGGGTTGACATCCGCCACGACGGCAAAGCGATCCCATCTCTTCCACACATTGCCATGACCGTCGAGATGCTCCGGGCCCGTGGTGTGGACGTCGACGACCATGAACCGAACCGCTGGGTCGTTCCGCCCGGAACGATTGCGGCCACCGCAACGGAGATCGAACCGGACTTGAGCAACGCGGCACCTTTTCTCGCTGCGGCGGTCGTCACGGGCGGCAAGGTGACCGTGTCTCGCTGGCCCCTCCACACGACCCAGGCCGGCGACGCGTTGCGCTCCATCCTCACCCTGATGGGGGCGCATGTCAGCCGCACTGAGACCGGTCTGAGCGTCGAAGGCAGTGGCGAGGTCAGGGGCATCGACGTTGACCTGCACGATGTCGGTGAGCTCACCCCTGTGGTCGCCGCAGTGGCAGCCCTGGCCGCGTCACCCTCCCATCTGCGGGGCATCGCCCATCTGCGCGGACACGAGACCGACCGGTTGGCGGCCCTCTCCACTGAGCTGCGGCGGATGGGTTGCGACGCATCCTCCACTGAAGACGCTCTCCGCATCCGGCCGCGGCCGCTGACTGGTGGCGTCTTCCGCACCTATGGCGACCATCGGATGGCCCAGGCCGCGGCCGTCCTCGGGTTGGTGGTTGACGGGGTCCTGGTCGAGGACGTCGCCACGACGTCGAAGACGCACCCCGACTTCGAGGGTGCTTGGACGGCGATGCTCGCGTGACCCGAAGACGCGACGACGAGCTCGACGATCACAGCAGGTTCGACCGTCCGCGTCGGCGCACCCGTCCACGAACGAAGGACCGGCCCACCTACGACGACGCTCTCGAGGGTTTCGTGGTCACGGTCGACCGTGGGCGTCTCACCGTCCGGGTGGACGACGGCGCCAAGCAGCGAAACGTCACGGCGATGAAGTCTCGGCCGTTGGGGCGCAAGGGCGTCGTCGTCGGGGATCGGGTACGCCTCGTCGGCGACGTGTCCGGTGCGGCCGGCAGTTTGGCTCGGATCGTGGAGGTGCTGCCGCGTAAGACAGTCCTTCGACGTACGGCCGATGACTCCGACCCAGTGGAAAGGATCGTCGTCGCCAACGCCACCCAGCTGGTCGTCGTGGCCGCAGTGGCCGACCCGGAACCACGGTCGCGGCTGATCGACCGATGTCTGGTGGCCGCTTACGACGCCGGCCT
>JACCSH010000218.1 GCA_013813125.1 Nocardioidaceae bacterium
ACCGACCACCCCCGTGCCCGGCGCAAGGCGGCGGATTGGGTGGCAAGCGTTCAGATCACTCGCCGCAGAGCCGACGACGGCCCTGCCGCTCGCGACATCGGCGCCATCGCGTACAACAAGCCAGCACTGCGAGATGCCCTGGGCACCGGGATTCAGCCTTACGAGCGCGACCAGTTCCGCCGAGCCACCCCGATGGCCTTCTATGCGCTGGTTCCGCAGTCGTTCGCGAGTATCTCCGCACCGTGACCTTTAGCGCCCCTCGTCGAGGCCTGGCCCGGACTCTCGTCGCGCTGCTGGCGTTGTTCCTCGCCGGGGCGGGGTCGGCGACTGGCTCGGTGCATGCACAGGCCGCTAGCACGGGAGCTGACTACTGCACAACCGGCGAGGGGGTCACAGTCGTCGTCGACATGACAGTCTTCGACGAGGGCATCATCGTCCGCTGCGTCGAGGGGCCACTCCCATCTGACTACACGGGCTGGGACGCTCTCACCGATGCCGGATTCTCACCCCAGGCGCCCGCAAGGCAACCGGGGTTTCTCTGCCGAATTGCTGGTGAACCGTCCGCCGACCGAAGCCTCAGCATCCCAGGCGACGACGACTATCACGAACAGTGCGTGGTGACACCGCCGGAGTCGGCTTATTGGGGTTACTGGCACGCACCCAACGGGGGCGACTGGACGTACAGCCTCTCCGGAGTGGCCAGCCACCAGGTCATCGAAGGTGGTTTCGAAGGTTTCTCGTTTTCACTCAACGGTGTGCGGCCCCCGCCCGGGATCGCACCTGTGCGACCACGTGCAGCGCCTTCCTCGCCGACGCCCTCTCCTGCGCCGACAACTCCTCCCCAGCCAACGCCGTCGACCGTGACTCCGACGCCACCGGTGGCACCGACCCCGACGGCAACCCCGACGTCACCGGTGGCCCCGACGTCGACGTCGGTTCACCCGACGGCAACTCCGACACCCGGGGCGGGCCCGCAGCCGACGCAAAGACCGGCTCCATCGCCCACCTCAACAGCCAGCCCTCCGCGACCACCGGCGTCCAGCTCAACCAGGTTGTCGCCCGCGCCGCTTGCCACGTCCAGGCAGCCAACCTCAACAGCCAGTTTTTGGCGTAGCACCGAGCCCGTCGCCGAGCCGGGTGACGCTGCTGGTGAAGGAGGCGACGGCGGCGACAAAAATGGCGCGGCGGCGAGCAGCGGTAAACCTGACGGAAAGCAGGACCGCGGCCGCGGAAGGGTTGGCAACCCTCCGACACCCACTGGAGACGTCACAGGTTCGGCTGAATCCGACGGTGGCGCAGTAGTGACCGGGGAGATTCCTGCCGCCGCCGATGCTGGGCAGAGTGGGGGTTCCCCACAGACTTTGCTCATCGGCCTCGGGTTGCTAGCGGTGCTAGCCCTCGGCGCGGGACTGACCGCGTGGCGTCGCACACGCGCGTGATGAGCCCGGCATGGGGCGCCTATTGGATGCCACGGGCGCTGCATCCACTCGCTTGGTGGATGTGGGCGCTCGGACTCACGGTGGCCGCAAGTCGCACCACCAACCCCTTGCTGCTCGGCGCCATCCTCGGTGTCGCAACCTGGGTGGTCCTTGGACGACGGTCTGACGCCCCCTGGGCCTCCGCATTTCGTATCTACGTGATCGCCGGGGCTCTCGTGGTGGGGATTCGTGTCGTGTTCCGCATCGTCTTCGGTGGTGCCCAGCCGGGGCATGTATTGGTGAGACTGCCTGAGATTCCCTTGCCGGACGTGGCAGCGGGTGTCAACCTTTTCGGAGCCGTTACAGCCGAGTCGCTGCTCTCCGGTTTCTATGACGGACTTCGCCTCGCCACCATGCTCATCTGTCTGGGCGCCGCCAACGCGCTGGCTAACCCTCGTCGCCTCCTGCGCGCGATGCCTCCGGCTTTGCACGAGGTGAGTACCGCAGTAGTGGTCGCGATCTCGGTGTTTCCCCAGTTGGCCGAGAGCGTCGTCAGAGTGCGACGGGCTCGCAAACTTCGCCCAGGTGGCATCGAGAGACGGCTCAGCGCACTGCGCTCGGTCGTCGTATCGGTGCTGGAGGACGCGATGGACCGGTCGTTGTTGTTGGCCGCCTCGATGGACTCCCGAGGCTACGGACGAAGCGGGAATCGGTCTCGCGCCACGACCGTGCTCAGCGGCGCCTGCATGGTCGCCGGGTTGGCGGGCATGGCGATCGGCGCCTATGCGCTGCTTGATGGAACCGCCCCTCGGCAGCTGGCTACCCCGGTTCTCATCGGCGCCATTGCCCTGGGCGTTGTCGGCATCGCGCTGTCCGGCAAGGGCGTGGAGCGCACCTGCTATCGACCGGACCAGTGGCGGCTGGCCGAGCTGGTCACGGCCGGCTCTGGACTGGCAGCAGGCATGCTCCTGACCCTCACCACGCGCATAGACCCCAGCAACCTCAACCCGTCAATCCAGCCGCTGACCTGGCCGCAGCTCTCGTGGCTGCCGGTCGCAGGCATCCTGGCCGCCCTCATGCCCGCCTTCCTCACCCCGGCCGCTGCCAATGTCGAGGCCGCCACCCCGGTGTGAAGATGCTCAGCTTTGACGAGTTCTCCTTCTGGTACCCAGAGGGTGCTCGGCCGACCCTGCAGTCAGTCAACGTCCAGGTTGACGAAGGGGAGCTGGCCCTCGTTGTCGGTCATACCGGCTCGGGCAAGTCGACTTTGCTTGGGGCAGTCAACGGGCTCGTCCCGCATTTCACGGGCGGCCACGTCGAGGGAGTCGTCCAAGCTGGCGGACTGAGCCCACGCGAAAGGCCGCCTCGCGAGTTCGCCGAGGTGGTCGGCTTCGTCGGCCAAGATCCTGCGGCAGGTTTCGTCACCGACACGGTGGAGGAAGAACTGGCTTATGGCATGGAGCAGCTCGCCGTACCGGCACAGGTGATGCGGCGTCGCCTCGAGGAGGTTCTTGACCTGATGGGCATCACACCGCTTCGCCGGCGTGCCCTGCGCACCTTGTCAGGTGGCGAGCAGCAGCGGGTGGCACTGGGAGCGGTCCTGACGACGTCGCCCCGTGTGCTGGTGCTGGACGAGCCCACCTCGGCGTTGGATCCGTCGGCGGCTGAGGACGCGCTCGCGGCTGTCCTTCGCCTAGTCCACGATGTAGGAGTCACCGTGTTGGCGGCCGAGCACCGCCTGGAGCGAGTGGTCCAGTATGCCGACACGCTGGTTGTCATCCAGGCTGGCCGCGTCGGGCAGGGCGACCCCGCCACGATGATGCGCGATGCCCCACTGGCTCCGCCAGTTGTCGAGCTCGGTCGCCTCGCGGGCTGGTCGCCGTTGCCTCTCTCGGTGAGAGACGCGAGGAGTGCGGCTGGATCGCTCCGCGACAAGCTGAAGCGTGCTTCGGTGCCCCTTCATGAGCACGCAGTGGGCTCTTCAGCCGACGGCTTGGTAGCAAAATCGATCTCAGTCCGGTACGGCGACTCACTGGCCG
>JACCSH010000222.1 GCA_013813125.1 Nocardioidaceae bacterium
TCGTCTTGCCCCTCTTCTTGACGAGCGAGCTGTTCGGGGTGGCGCGAGCCGGTGGTGAGCAGCGCGATGTCGGCTGGCAGCCAGCCGGAGTTGAGCAGCTCGTCGACAACGTCGTCGGCTGCCGAGACCGCCTCGTCGGCAGTGCTCTGGACCAGCCGCACGGCGGGACCGAAGCCACCCCTCGAGCGCATCCTGGTCAGGGCCAGGGACTGGACGTGTCGGCGATCTGGCGGGTGTTGCGCAGGATCTGCTCCAGAACGAAGACGGCCTGGCACTCCGGCATACCGCCAAAACGAGCGAAGACTCGCTGGCCCTCGTCGCTGAAGATCGACAACCTGCCGGTGTCGGGGTCCTTGAGTGCAGAGACGACCACAGGCCACCACCGGTCGGCGAAATCTTGCGCCTCGTCGACGACAACCGCGTCGAACCGCTTGCCAGCGGCGAGCTCGGCAGCCAGTTCGAGCATCTGAGCCGGCAGGCGCTTCTCCCAGTAGTCGCTGTCCTCATCGCCACTGTCGGAGGGGGTTGCGCCCCAGACGTCGATCCCGAGACCGTGAAAGGTTCCGACGTACGAGGGGCGCTCCCGGTGAGGCCAACTGCCGGTCACGCGACAGAAGTACGCCGCGAGCCCTCTGGAGTAGCAGAGCAATGCCACCCGCTCCCCCGCACGTTGGAGTCTCCGGGCCTGCTCCAGCGCTAGCCATGTCTTGCCCGACCCGGCACCGCCCCGAATCTCCATTCGACGTACCAGCTTCGACACCTGGAGGAGCAACGCCTGCTGTTCGGTGAGTCGGTCGGCCAATGCGTCGTTCTCGGCAGCTACACCGAGCAGGTCTGCTTGCGGGAAACCTCGGCCACGCAGAATCTCCGCCACGACGTCGATGTCGGCGGCTGTCGGTTTGCGGTCGTGATTTCGTTGCCGCACGGGTATGTCGACCAGACCCGCCACGAGTTCGCCGAGGTCGTTGCGCCCGAACACCAGATGGCGCGGGCAGTCGGGCGTGGCGAAGTCGGCCGGAACATGTGTGAACGGCAGGACGACGGCATGCGCCCAGCGAACGCGACGGCGGCTGCCCCAACGCGGGTCGCTCTCGACGTAGGCGCGTAGCGCGTACATGCCGTCGCGGGCCTGCCGAACCGGGTCGATGCGCCGGGACGGGCCCAACTGGTCGGTCTGCAGCCAATGATCACCGTCGTAAGTGACCTGTCCGCCCTTCACCTCGACGGCGATGAAACCCGCGTCAGGGACGGCCAAGAAGAAGTCGATTTCGGCGTTCTTGCGGTCGTCGGTAACCCGTTGGTTCGCCCATACCCGGGCGGTGCTGCCAAGCTGCGCGTCGAGGAGGTTGGCGACGACGCGCTCTCCCGCCGACGTGTACTCGTCACCGTTGGCTGCCTTCACTCCCGCCTCCCCTCGACACGTATCCGCACGACACCTCTTGGACCTTTGTGCGCTTTGGACTTTCGTGCGCAAACCACAGCGGCTCATCCAGGAACTGGATGCCGCTCATATCAGCATCATCTCTCCTCCTCCCGACACCCGGCCTACGGACGGTTCGGGGATCCTCCGAAGCCTTAGAACTGTCGGCGGCCGATGACACGATAAGAACGTTGGAGGGTCGAGAGAAGGGTCGCGAACAAGTGGTTGCTCAGATCGAGTGGTTGGACGCATACGTTGCGCGGTGCATGGCGAGCATCTACGAGGAGAAGCTCAACGAGCTGACGTTTCACCCCCGTGCCGTCGTCTTCCGTGCTGGCACCGCCTCGTGCCAGGTGCGCGTCGAGGATGGCGATCCCGCGATGGTTCGGGTGATGGCACAGGCAGTCGGCGGGGTCAAGGACTCCGCAAAACTGTTGCGTGAGCTCAACGAACTCAACGCTCACTCGAGGGTCACCAACGCATGGTGGAGCGATGGAGACGTTGTGGTCGAGTGCTCGATGCTGGCCGAGACGGTCGACCAGAACTCGCTTGCCGCCGCCTGTTTCTTCGTCTCGCGAGTCGCCAACGACATTGGGGTGGGGTTCGCGGCACTGTTCGACGGCACAACGCCCTATCCGCCGGCAGAGATGGCCGACAGCTCCGATGACGCATTGTGAGGGGTGGGCCTGCTGCTGCCCACCTCTGCGTCGCCTCGCCCCATGCCAGGTTAGGAAAATGAGGAGCAGGTCGCGATGAGACTGACAACAACGCAGACGGACCGCGCCCTGGGAGTCCTGCTCGGACAGGCGTGCGGTGATGCGCTCGGAGTTCCTTACGAGTTCGGCACTCCGCCAGGCCCGCAAGGCACCGCCGAGATGCGAGGCGGCGGTCTAGGCGACTACGCGCCGGGTGAGTGGAGCGATGACACCCAGATGGCCACCTGCATTGCCGAGGTGGCGGCCACCGGTGCTGACCTCACGACAGCCGAAGCGCTCGACGAGATCGCCGAGGGCTTCCTACGGTGGCGCAGCCACGGTCCGGCCGACATTGGCGTTCAGACGTCCGCGGTGCTCAGTGCGGCCGACCGACTGCAGGGCCGCCCCAGCGACCGGCTCGCGAAGGCGGCAAGCGACTACACCGCGAGCCATGCCCACAGCGCCGGCAACGGGGCACTGATGCGCACGTCGGTGGTGGCGCTGGCTTCGCTGGATGATCCTGAACTGACTGCACGTGCGGCTCGCGAGATCGCAAAGCTCACGCATGCCGATCCGTTGGCCGGCGACTCCTGCGTGATCTGGTCTGAGGCCGTCCGGGTCGCCGTCGTCAAGGGACGGTTCGACCTGCTGGGCGGGTTGAAGCTCATCCCTACGAAGCGCCAGGACGCGTGGGCTACGTGGCTGCACGATGCGTTGAATGACGAACCTGGGCGGTTCACACCCAACGGTTTCACGGTCACCGCCCTGCAGGCGGCTGCTTCGGCAATAGTCCGTACGCCGACGCCCGATCTACAGCCGGCCAGAGCGTCGTACCCCTGCCTGCACCTCCAGCACGCTCTGCACGCCGCAGTCCGGATCGGCGATGACACCGACACCGTAGCCGCGATCGCGGGTGGGTTGCTGGGGGCGCGGTGGGGCGCATCGGCAGTCCCGGCCGAGTGGTCGAGGATCCTGCACGGCTGGCCCGGGCTACGGGCCCGGGGCTTGACCGCGCTGGCCGCGCTGACAGCCAACGGCGGACATCCCGACGGCGCCGGGTGGCCGAGTGGCACCCACGTTCGATATCCCGGCGACCGCACACCCGCGATCGCGCACCCCCTCGACGAAGGGGTATGGCTCGGGACGGCAGACTGTGGCGGCCACGACGCGGACGCCGTCGTCTCGCTGTGTCGGCTCGGAACCGCACAGGTCCCTGCAGTCGGCGCGGAACCGCGCAACCACATCGAGGTGCGCCTGATCGACAGCGACGATCCCGACGACAACCCCAACCTGCACTTCGTCCTGGCAGACACCGCAGCCACGATTCAGCGGCTGCGCGATGAGGGTCGGACCGTGTTGGTGCATTGTGTTGCGGCGCAGCAGCGCACGCCCTCGGTTGCCGCCGCCTACGCCCGGGTGCTCGGCGCCTCGGCCGACGAAGCCCACCGCGTGGTTCGCGCTGCGCTACCCAACGCACGGGGCTCTGGCCGCCTGTGGGACGCCGCTGTCGAGATCACTCCAGAAGCGCTCGCATCCCGATGAGGACACCCGACCCGAACCGTTGCTCAACTGCTCGAGTTCGGCTGCTCCGTGTGCAGGTGTCGGCGGGCCTGGCTACGGTGATTCGAGTGCGATCCGCGCGAGGGACTCCATGACCGTTCAGGTGAATTCGACTG
>JACCSH010000239.1 GCA_013813125.1 Nocardioidaceae bacterium
GACAGAGACGATGTAGGTCTTTCCGGTCGCGAGATTGCGTGCGAATACGTCCTGGACACGGTTGTGGTCGCTGGCGACGACGTCGGGCGATAGCGACATGAAGGTCACTACGCGACCGTCGTCGGAGATACCGCCGGCGCTGCTGAACTCGTCGAGCTGGCGCCCGTCCGAAGGACAAGCTCACCCGCCGTGTGGTGACCCGGCTAAGGTCTCGGACGAAGGCGTCCCGCCGACCGTTGGTGTCGTGCCCCACCAGGTTCGTGGATCTCGAAGTGAACAACACGACCTCGCCGTCTGCGTCGACCCAAGGAGTTCCGGCCCTTTCGTCGCCTAGGTCCCCGTTGGAGGCGACCGAACCAAGGTGAAGATTCGTGAGGGCATATCCAGCAGGTACACGTCGTTCTCGGCGTTGTCGTCGCTGGAATCGAGGCCGAAACGGGTCACAAAGACGATGTGATCACCGTCGGAAGAGATCCTCGGCGCGTGCCCCCCGAACGCCTCACCGGTCCCCGGGTCGCGGTCACTACCCGCGTCGTCTGCAGGACTCGGTCGTACAGATACACATCCGGGCGGGTATCACTGTCGGCCGGATCCAGATCTGTCGCCCGGCTGACATAGACGACGTAGCGGCCGTGTCCCGATACGGACGGGCAACGACGCAGGCCAACTCCATCTGACGATTGCTGACCGTCCGAGGTGACGTTGATGCGCGTCGTTGTCCGGTTGAGCTGATCGCGCAGGAACAAGTCGTCCGAGAAGTTCGTGTCATCCGGCGCAAGGTTCCCCGCTGCGGATACGAACACGACGAACCGACCATCGGCCGAGATGTCAGGGCACCAGCTGTCGTGCAGCCCCCGCTCGCCGGTGGAGCTCTTCGACGCAAGCACCGTCTTACTCCCGAACGGGTTCTGCACCGTACGCTCAGGTTGCAAGTCGTCGGACTTCTCCGTCGGGTCCGTGATGCCACCGAACTATGAGTCGCCCCACCCCCTAAATAGAGAATCGTCAAGACGATGCTGGCGGAGCGGTTCCCGGCGCTCCTGCCCGACCTCAACGTGGCGCAGTCCATCGAAGTGAGCAAGATTCACTCGGTCGCTGGTCTGCTGTCCATAGAAGAGCCGCTCGTCACCCGGCCACCGTTCCTTGCCCCTAACCACACCGACACCGTGCCATCGGTGATCGGTGGAGGGTCTCGAGTCATCCGTCCTGGTGCGATCAGCCTCGCGCATCTGGGTGTTCTGTTTTTGGACGAGGCGCCGGAGTTCGCCCCGTCCGTACATGATGCCCTCCGTCAACCGCTCGAGAGCGGCGAAATTTCCATCCGCCGAGCAGACGGCTCGGCGAAGTTCCCTGCCGGATTCCAGCTGATCCTGGCGGCAAACCCCTGCCCTTGCGGCTTCGGCTACGACACGGGGGACAAGTGCAGGTGCACAGCGGCTCGAAGACGTCTCTACTCCGCTCGGATCAGTGGTCCGATCCGTGACCGGATCGACATCGTGCACACCGTGTTACCGGTTTCCCGGGCAGAGATGCACTTCCGAGTCGGAGCCGACGGCTCAACCGCTGCGGTGTCGGCTCGAGTTGCCGCAGCCCGCCAGCGTCAGCGGCAGCGATTCTCGGACCTGCCATGGGTGACGAACGCCGACTTGCCCGGCTATGAGTTCCGCCGCAGGTGTCCGCTGGACGTCGAGTCAGCCGCGCTCGTGGAGGACGCCGTTGCCTCCGGCTGCCTGACGCAGAGAGGAGCAGACCGGGTAACGCGGGTGGCTTGGACGATCGCCGATCTCCGCGGCTCAGATCGACCTAATGCTTCTCATGTACGCAGAGCGCTTCACCTACGCAGCGATGCGCAATTGGGAGAGCCGCCGGTGGCGAGCGAACTTGTCTCATGGAGAGTGTGAACTCCCGATGGCTGAGCTGAGCAGTGACGAGCGTCGCGCGCGCATCGTCTTGAGTCGGATCGTCGAGCCAGGTGATGTCGACGCCTGCAGGTTGGTTCGTGAGCACTCGGCCGCCGCCCTCCTGCAGAGACTGCAGACGGGCATCTACCCTGGCAAGGCGAAGCTTCGGGATTGGTCAGAACGCGTCAGTCGGGCTGGCTATGACGAGATCACGGCCCTGGCCGACTCGGTGAATGCCCGCTACATCTGCCCGGGAGATGCCGAGTGGCCTCCAACAGCCAACGACCTCCAGCGCCTCGAACAAGAGTCAGGAGACCGGCGGGGTGGGGCTCCGTTTGGACTGTGGGTGCGCGGTAGCGGTCATCTCGGGCAGCTGGCGGAGCGGGCTGTGGCGATAGTGGGAGCGCGCGCCTCCACGGCATACGGCGAACATGTGGCCGGGTCGATCGCGTTTGGATGCGCTGAGCAAGGCTTCACGGTGGTGTCTGGAGGTGCTTTCGGCATCGACGCAGCATCACATCGAGGTGCGCTGGCTGGAGGTGGTCGCACCCTCGCCCTGCTTGCCAGCGGAGTGGATCGGCTCTACCCGCCAGGGAACACTCAGCTGCTGAAACGGATCACAGAGACAGGGGTGGTGGTGAGCGAGGCGGCACCCGGATGCGTGCCCAGCCGTTCACGGTTCCTTGTCCGGAACCGTTTGATCGCAGCTCTGGCCATCGGGACCGTGGTCGTCGAGGCGGCGCTGCGGAGCGGATCGCTCAACACTGCTCGATGGGCGCTCGATCTTTCGCGGCTCGTGATGGGCGTTCCTGGACCTGTCACGGGAGCATCTTCGGCCGGTGTGCATCAGCTGCTCCGACAACCTGAGACGCTCCTGGTAACAGACGCACCCGAGGTGATCGAGCACATCTCTCCCCCCGGATCGAACCTGGCTCCGAGCAAGCAGGGTCCCAGCTCGCAGCGTGACCTCCTGCATCCACGCTCTCGGCAGTTGCTCGACGCGGTACCTGCAGTGGTCGCAGCAACGGCAGAGTCGATCGCCAAGGCCGCCGGCCTCAGCTACTGCGACGTCGTGGCCCGGCTTCACGCACTCGAGCGCATGGGCGCAGTGGCGAGGGTGGACAAGGACAGGTGGAGAATTTCGCGCCAATGATCTGCGTGTAGCTGCGGACCTGGGTCTGGGGACTGACCTACGCTTTTCGATGGCTGGCGTCGTTCTGGCTCAAACCGCTGACGCCGGGAAAGAGGGACGTGGGCGCCGCAGTTGCACAGCTTGATGGAGCGCTCGCTCAAGCGCTCAGCGACTACGAGCGACATCTGCGCCTTGAGCGCGGCTTGTCCGAGCACACTACGCGGGCCTACTTCGGCGATGTCGCAGACCTGCTGGCTCATCTGACCCAGCTCGGATGCACGGCTATGGAAGACATCAACGTCTCGTCGCTGAGGCACTGGCTGGCCAAGCAGCAGTCCCTTGGCCGCTCGCGAACGACCCTGGCGAGACGTGCTGCAGCGGTGCGTGGCTTCACTGCCTGGGCGCACAGGGTCGGTCTCACAACAACAGACGCCGGTGCTTTGCTGGCGAGCCCCAAGCCGCGCCGGACGCTGCCGCTCGCGCTGAGTGTGAGCGAGGCCCGGAGCCTGCTGGACGAGGCTGGTGCACGAGTTCACGAGCAAGGGCCGCAGGGCGCGCGAGATGTGGCCATTCTCGAAGTTCTGTACGCCAGCGGAATGAGGGTGGGAGAGCTGTGCGGTCTGGACGTCGACGATGTCGACGCGGAACGACGCCTGCTCAGAGTCTTGGGCAAAGGAAGCAAGGAGCGCTCAGTGCCCTATGGCGTCCCTGCTCAGCATGCGCTGGAACGCTGGCTGGCGATAGGCAGGCCGGCTCTCTTCGCTGCTGGACTAAGCGGCCCGGCGTTGTTCTTGGGGGCACGCGGTGGCCGCATCGACCAGCGAGCCGTCCGTACCTTGGTGCACGCGCGGATGCAGGCGGTGCCCGGCGCGCCCGACCTCGGACCGCATGGTCTGCGGCACACGACTGCGACGCACCTCCTAGAAGGGGGAGCCGACCTGCGAACGGTGCAGGAACTTTGGGGGTTTTAGGATTTGGCGACGACCGAGAGCGACACGCACGGGGCGGCGGCGAGGCGCCGCAACGC
>JACCSH010000246.1 GCA_013813125.1 Nocardioidaceae bacterium
GCCATCGCTGACTGGTTCGCTGTCACGGCGTTGTTCCGGTACCCGCTCGGCCTGCGCATCCCGCACACCGCGATCATCCCTACTCGCAAAGGGGCGCTGGCTCGAAGCCTGCAAGCCTTTGTCACGGAGAACTTCCTCTCAGAGCCGGTCATCCGCCAACGGTTGGCCGATGCCGGGGTGAGTCGCCGACTCGGCAGCTGGCTCAGCGACGAGTCGCACAGCAAGAGGGTGGTCGACGAAGCATCTACGCTCCTGCGTAGCGGACTGAACCGGATCAATGACGACGAGATGGCGGCAATCATCGAAACCGAGCTCATACCCCGGTTGGCAAATGAGCCACTCAGCGAGATCTCGGGTCGGCTGCTGGGCGATGTTGTAGAAGAAGGGGCTCACCACGGCCTGGTCGACCTGCTGCTCGTCGAGGTGCATCGCTGGCTGAGCAGCAACAGCGAACGCGTGACGGCCGTGCTGCGCACGCGTGCACCGTGGTGGACGCCGAAATGGCTTGACGACGCGGTAACGGACCGGCTGCAGGTGGAAGCACTCGCCTGGATTGCCGACATCAGGGATCAACCCAACCACGATGCCCGTCGGGCGTTGGATGACTTGCTGCTACAGCTCAGCAGTGACCTGCAACACGACCCGGCAACCATCGAGCGCGCTGAGCGGCTGAAGTTCCGAGTACTCAGCCAGCCGCAGGTCGTGGTCACCGCTGTCTCGCTCTGGGGGGCTCTGCGCAGGGCGCTGCTCGAGACACTCGAAGATCCGCACAGTTCTCTGCGGGCACGAGCCGTCACCCAGCTGCAGGCAGTGGGTAGGCGCCTCACCGCTGACCGTGGGTTCAGCACCCGGCTCGACGGCTACGTCGCAGAGGCAGCCGTGTACTTCGTGGCGCGCTACGGAGCCGAGGTCACAACCGTCATCACCGACACCATCGACCGCTGGGACGGAAAGGAGGCCGCCGATCGAATCGAGTTGCACGTCGGACGAGACCTGCAGTTCATCCGCATCAACGGCACGTTAGTGGGCGGGCTAGCCGGTCTCATCATCTATTCGCTAGCCAAGCTGTTATGACCAGGCATTTGCAGAAGTGGTCCCGAACCGACGCCGGTCCGGCTGTTGAGGTGCGATCATGACCGGTCCCGCGTGCGTCGTCCACGACGATGAGCTGACACGCTACGACTTCGGCCCGGGCCACCCGCTGGCTCCCGTTCGGGTGGACCTCGCCATCTCGTTGGCGCGCGCACTGGGGATCCTCGACCTTCCTGGCCTCACCGTAGCGATGGCTCCGCGGGCCACCGACGAGCAGCTTGCGCTCATCCACGAGGCCGACTACATCGCTGCGGTCCGAAAAGCTGGCGCCGACCCGCACGTCACTGACACCGCGCGCGGTCTCGGCACCGCGGACAACCCCGCGTTCGCGGGGATGCACGAGGCGGCCGCGCACATCGCGGGAGCCACCCTCGAAGCAGCCCGCCAGGTGTGGACCGGTCAGGTGTTGCATGCGGTCAACATCAGTGGCGGACTGCACCATGCGCTGGCGGGCTCGGCCAGTGGCTTCTGCATCTACAACGACCCCGCCATAGCGATCGCGTGGCTGCTCGACCAAGGCGCCGAACGGGTCGCCTACGTGGACATCGACGTGCACCACGGCGACGGTGTGCAGGCGGCTTTCTACAACGACTCGCGGGTTATGACGATCAGCCTTCATGAGGACCCCGCCACTCTCTTTCCCGGGACCGGCCGGGCCAGCGAAAGCGGTGGCAGAGGTGCCGATGGGCTGTCTGTGAACGTCGCGCTACCGCCAGGCACAGATGACGCAGGTTGGCTCAGGGCGTTCCACGCCGTCGTGCCGCCACTGCTGCGCAGCTTCGCGCCAACGGTCCTCGTGACCCAGCATGGCTGCGACTCGCACATGGACGATCCGCTGGCGCACCTCATGCTCAGCGTCGATGGGCAGCGCGCAGCCCACCTGGCGTTGCACGACTTGGCGCATGAGGTGTGCTCGGGGAAGTGGCTGGCCACGGGCGGTGGTGGGTACGCCGTGATCGACGTGGTCCCGCGCACGTGGGCGCATCTACTCGCGATCATTGGCGGGTCGCCGCTCGACCCGCGGACACCGGTGCCCGCGAAATGGCGGGAGTCTGTCCTGGAACTGACCGGTCGCCGTCCGCCTGCCTCGATGACCGACGACCGCTCGCCCCGCTACCGCGACTGGGCTGGAGGTTACGACCCCGACACCTGGTTGGACCGGTCTATCGAACAGACAAGGCAGCGGATATTTCCAGCCCATGGTCTTGATGTGTCTTGCTGAGACGGGCGGCCCGCCGCCTTTTTAACCAGTTTGCTTCCCCAACAGTCCCTTTTGCCACTACTCTCACGCTTAGCGCAGGCGATATGGGCTCTGGCGGG
>JACCSH010000185.1 GCA_013813125.1 Nocardioidaceae bacterium
TGCCAGTGCCGGGTCTCCTGCACGACCGATCCCCCAGCGACAAGCAGCGATGCCTGGCGAGAGATCTCATAGCGGACCGCTCGCTCGACGGAGCGAAGCGAGTTGACGTTCTTGGTCTCACTTCGGGTGCCGAGCGGTGCGCTTGGGAACGGCCGCAGGGACAGGTTCACGTCGCAGCGCAACGAGCCTTGCTCCATGCGGACGTCGGAGACGCCTAGCCCCTGCAGCACATCGCGGAGATGGGCAACATAGGCGCGCGCAACGGCTGGGGCCTTGCCACCGGCACCCTCGATGGGCTTGGTGACCACTTCGATCAGCGGTATGCCGGCGCGGTTGTAGTCGACGAGGGAGTAGTCGGCGCCATGAATCCGCCCCGTCGAACCCCCCACATGCAACGACTTGCCGGTGTCTTCCTCCATATGGGCTCGCTCGATCTCTACCCGGAACGTCTCCCCGTCGACGTCGAGGTCGGTGTAGCCGTGGTAGGCGATCGGCTCGTCGTACTGGGACGTCTGGAAGTTCTTGGGCATGTCCGGATAGAAGTAGTTCTTGCGTGCGAAGCGACACCACCGCGCGATCTCGCAGTTGAGGGCGAGCCCGATCCGGATGGCCGACTCGACCGCCTTCGCGTTGAGGACGGGCAGCGCACCCGGCAGGCCGAGGCACACGGGGCAGACCTGGGTATTCGGTTCGGCGCCGAAGGTGGTGGCACACGCGCAGAACATCTTGGACACGGTGTTGAGTTCAACGTGCACCTCGAGGCCCATCACCGGGTCGAAGCGCTCGAGCGCCTCGTCGAATGCCATCAGATCGGCGCCGGAAGCGGTGGTGGTCATGGCCGTCACCGACCGTCCGCCGACGACGCGGCAGCGGCCGCCAAGGCAGGCGCCTGGTCGAGGAGCGGGCCACCCCATTGCTCTTCGAGGCTAGCTTCGAGCACGGCTCCCACGGTGTAGAGGCGGGCGTCCTCCAAGGCAGGAGCCAGAATCTGGATACCCGCCGGCAGGCCGTCCTCGTCGGCAAGCCCGCTCGGCAGCGACATGCCTGGCACTCCGGCGAGGTTGGCCGGGATCGTCGCGATGTCGTTCAGGTACATGGCCAGAGGATCGTCGAGCTTCTCACCGATCCGGAAGGCGGTGGTAGGGGCGGTGGGCGAAACCAGCACGTCGACTTGGTCGAAGGCCGCTTGGAAGTTCTGCGTGACGAGCGTACGGACCTTCTGCGCCTGCCCGTAGTACGCCTCGTAGTAGCCGCTCGACAGGGCGTAGGTGCCGAGGATGATGCGTCGCTTTACCTCGTCCCCGAACCCAGCGGCGCGCGTCGCCTCCATAACCTGTTCGGCGCTCGGCGCGGCGACGTTTTCGGGGCTGACGCGCAGGCCGAAACGCATGGCGTCGAACCTGGCGAGGTTGCTGCTCGCCTCGCTTGGCAAGATCAGGTAATAGGCCGCCAGCGCCAGCTCGAAGTGCGGGCAGGAGACCTCGACCACCTCCGCGCCGGACTTGACCAGCAGCGCAACCGCATCGTCGAACCTGGCCTGTACGCCGGTCTGGTAGCCCTCACCACCCAGCTCCCGGACGACACCGATGCGAAGCCCGGTGATGTCGGACCTCCGAGCCGCCTCGGCCATCGAAGGCCACGGCTTGTCAATGCTGGTGGAGTCCATGGGGTCGTGGCCTGCGATGACGTCGTGCAACAGAGCCGCGTCGAGCACACTGCGAGCCACCGGTCCGGCCTGGTCGAGGCTGCTGGCCAACGCCACGATTCCATAACGTGAGACTCCCCCGTACGTCGGTTTCACACCCACCGTCCCCGTTACCGCCCCCGGTTGGCGGATGGAACCGCCGGTGTCGGTGCCGACCGCCAGCGGGGCTTCATAGGCTGTCACGGCTGCGGAAGACCCACCTCCGGAACCGCCCGGGATGCGGTCGAGATCCCACGGGTTGCGCGTGGGTCCGAAGGCGGAGTGCTCCGTCGAGCTGCCCATGGCGAACTCATCCATGTTGGTCTTGCCGAGTATCGGCATGCCAGCTTCTCGCAGCCGCTTGACGAGCGTTGCGTCGTACGGCGGAATCCAGCCCTCGAGGATCCTGGAGCCGCAGGTCGTCGGTACGCCCTTCGTGGCGACGATGTCCTTCACCGCGACGGGGACACCCAGCAGCGCCGGTTCCGGTACGCCCTCGGCCCGTCGGGCGTCAGCCGCTGCCGCCGAGGCAAGGGCGCCCTCGGCATCGACGTGCAAGAAGGCATGCACGGCTGCGTCGACCTCGGCGATCCGATCCAAGTGCGCCCTCGTGGCCTCGACCGAGGTGACGTCTCCCGTTCGTAGAGCCTGGGCCAGGGCAGCAGCCGACAGGCGGGTCAGGTCAGTCACGCTTCTTCTCCCAGAATGCGCGGAACCTTGAAGCGCTGCTGCTCGACCTCAGGAGCCCCCGCCAGGGCGTCCTCCACTGACAGGCTCGGTCGGGCCTCGTCGGCGCGGAAGACGTTCTCGACCGGAACCGCAGAGGAGGTGGGAGCGACCTCGGCGGTGTCGACCGAGCTGATCGTGGCCACCGACTCCAAGATCACGGCCAGCTGAGGCGCGAGGTGGTCGAGCTCGGCATCGGAAAGGTCGATGCGGGCCAAGTGCGCGAGATACGCAACGTCTTCACGGGTAAGGCTCGAAGCGGGGTCGGACATGGCCGCAATCCTAGTGGTCACACCACCAGCCT
>JACCSH010000300.1 GCA_013813125.1 Nocardioidaceae bacterium
CTCAGGCCTGCAGACCCAGGCGCGACATCCGATCGGTGTGGGTCTCACTGAGACGGGCGAACATCCGGGCGATAGCGGCCAGGTCCATGCCCGGGCGGTCCACTCCACCGACCAGCAACGCCGACAAGGCGTCCCGCTCGGCCGCCACCCGTTGGGCCTGGCTCAGCGCCTCCCCCATCAGCCGCCGCGCCCACAACGCCAGGCGTCCAGCGATCTTCGGGTTGGCATCGATGGCCGCCCGCACCCGTTCGACGACGAACTCGGACTGGCCGGTGTTGTCGAGCGTCGTGAGGATGAGGTCGCGGGTGTCGGGGTCGAGGTAGGCGGCGATCTCGCGATAGAAGTCAGCCGCCAGTCCATCTCCGACGTACGCCTTGATGAGGCTCTCGTACCAGTCAGCGGGAGCCGTGTGTTCGTGAAAGGCGTCGACCGGCCGGTGGAACGGCTCCATCGCCGCAAAGGGATCGGCGCCCAGCGACGTCAACCGAGTCTGAAGCCGCTCGAAATGTCCGAACTCGGCGGCGGCCATCGAAGCCAGCGCCACCTTGTCCTCGAGCGTCGGCGCCTGAGCGGCGTCCTCGGTGAGGCGCTCGAAGGCGCTCAGCTCCGAGTAGGCGAGGCCGCCGAGCAGATCGATGATCGCCACCCGGTACGACGGGTCCGCCAGCGCCGACTCAGCCGGTGACACAGACACCGACTCGTCAGATGAGTCGCCACCGGACCCGGCAGACGTGGACGCTGACAAGGAGAGCTCGAGCGAATCGTCGGTCATGCGGTGAAGACTAGCGACCAGTTCGGTCGTGCGACCGATACACTTGGTGCACCACGGAGCCCGCTGCGATTCCGCAGTTACCTCGCAATGGACGTCGACGGAGAGCGGCTCCTTCCCAACAGAGAATCGAGATTCGTCCTGTCCACCTTCGCAGACCTCGGAGTCTTGCCATCGATCGTTGAAGCGCTCCGCGCCGACGGCATAACGGAAGCCTTTCCCATCCAGGAGATGACGCTGCCGATCGCGCTCGTGGGCACTGACCTGATCGGGCAGGCGCGCACGGGCACCGGCAAGACACTCGCCTTTGCCATCCCGATCCTTCAGCGTGTCATCGCTCCTGACGACGTCGACTTCGACCAGCTCGTGGCACCGGGCAAACCTCAAGCACTGATCATTGCTCCAACCCGAGAGCTTGCTCTGCAGGTGTCGGGTGACCTCACCCTCGCCGGCAAGCTGCGCGGCACTCGCACACTGACTGTCTATGGCGGGGTCCCGTACGAACCACAGCTCGACGCCCTGCAGTCAGGGGTTGACATCGTGGTTGGCACGCCTGGACGCCTCCTCGACCTCGCGTCTCGAAGGGCACTCGACCTTTCCCACGTCAAGGTCCTTGTGCTCGACGAAGCGGACGAGATGCTCGACCTCGGTTTCCTTCCCGACGTGGAGCGGCTGCTCTCCAAGACGCCCGAGTTGAGGCAGACGATGCTGTTCTCCGCCACGATGCGCGGCGAGGTCGTCACGCTGGCCCGCACCCATATGCGGCACCCCATCAATGTCAGGGCCGAGTCCAGCACCGACACCCAGACGGTGCCGGCCACCGCTCAGTTCGTCTACGTGACCCACGACCTCGACAAGCCCGAGATCATCGCGCGAGTCATGCAAGCCGAGAACAGCGGCCGCTCCATCGTCTTCACCCGCACCAAGAGACAGGCTCAGCGCATCGCCGAGGACCTGATGGACCGTGGTTTCCCAGCAGCGCCTCTGCACGGAGACATGGCCCAAGTTGCCCGTGAGCGTGCGCTCAAGAAGTTCCGTGAGGGCACGATCCAGATTCTGGTGGCGACCGACGTGGCGGCCCGCGGAATCGACGTCGAGGCTGTCACCCACGTCATCAACTACACCTGTCCCGAGGACGAGAAGATGTACGTCCACCGCATCGGACGCACCGGTCGCGCCGGCGCCACCGGTATCGCGATCACGTTTGTCGACTGGGCCGATGTCACCCGCTGGAAGGTCATCAACAAGGCTCTCGACCTCCCGTACGACGAACCGGTGGAAACGTACTCAACCAGCGAGCATCTCTTCCACGAGCAGGGAATCCCCGCGGGTACGGTTGGCCGGCTGCCAGGAGCCGCCAGCTCAACCGCCGCTGCGGGCAAGGGCGACAGAGCGACCAGCCGCTCCGCCGCCGGACGGTCCACCAAGAGTGGTCGACAAGACCGCAAGGCAACTCCTGAGCGCAGAGGCCGAGCACCTCGCCAGCTCGCGAGCGAGCCGAACCGACAGGCCGGAAACCCGACCGGTGGGCACGCCGATGCTGGGGATCCCGGCTCTGGCTCAACTCGCAAGCGCAGAAACCGCAGCCGAACCCGCAGGCGCGGTGGCCAGCCGGTGGCCGGATCCAGTCAGGCTTCGGCGCAGTCCGACAACTGAGGCGCCCCCGTCAGGCCTTGACGATGACCGGCGTGCCGAGCTCGGAGAACTTCCAGAGTGCTCGAGCGTCGGTGATCCACTGCCGGATGCACCCTGCCGACCGAGGAGCGCCTAGCTCGTCGCGCGTCTGCACCAGACCGCCGCTCGGCAAGGCGGGCACGTCGTGGAAACCGATCGGCGCGGAATCGCCGTGAGAGAAGCGCACCATGTAGTTCATGGTCTCGCGCAGGTTGAAGCTGACTGCATGGCGCGACTTGGAGTAGACGGCATAGCGTCCCGGATCCAGCAGGCTCTCGTCGCGACCGCCCGAGACTGGATAGTGGCGAAGCACCTTGCCAGCCCGGGTCACCAGCCAGGTGTGCTGCTCACTGATGTCATAGACGATTCGCTTCCCGGCACCGGACCCGGCTGGCACCGCGGAGTAGTCGTCGTACCCGCTGTCGGAACTGCCTGCGGAGTCGGAGGGATCACTCGCGGAGGCGCCGGAGGCAGGCCCTTCGTCAACGGTGAGCCACCCATCATCCTCGGCCCGGTCGGCGTCTGTGACCGGGGACGGGTCAGCAGTTCCCGCCGGCTGGCCACCGGCAGCCGCCGTTGCCGGTTGCTGCGCAGACACACCGGGGACCAGCCCGAGGGCACCACCGACCGACAACACCGTCACGAGCGCAGCGGCACCGACGGCGACGAGCCGGTGCGGCTGGTCACGACCCGCCGGGGGCCGTGCCGAGGGGAAGGCCACGAGCGCCATCTTAGAATTCTGGGGCGGCGAAATTGTGGAGCACGTCGCCGGAGGAGGCGACTTTGCGCGTGCCGAATGCCGATGCCGGACACGATCCCCACCAATACCTCGCATTTGCGAACCGGGCGGGGCTCAAGGATGCTTGCGCAGTGCCACTTTCGATGATCACTGGTCCGACCGCCGGAATCGGCCGCGCCTTCGCCCGCGCTCTGGCGTCAGAGGGGCACGACCTCGTACTGGTCTCTCGCGACGAGCAGCGGCTGCAGCAGGTCGCAGATGACCTCGGCGCAGCCCACGGGGTGAACTGTGAAGTCCTCCGGGCCGACCTGAGCGACATGGAGCAGACGCAGATCGTCGAGGCACGCCTGCGCAAGGAGCCGTTCGACATGCTCGTCAACAATGCCGGCTTCGGTGTGAAGAAGCCGTTTCATGACAGCGACCTCGAGGCCGAGCAGGCGGGACTCGACGTGATGGTCAGGGCTGTCATGCGGCTCACATGGGCGAGTCTCGGCGAAATGCTTGCGGCCGGTCGTGGTGACATCGTCAACATCTCCAGCGTGGCTGGGTTCCTGCCGCGGGGCACCTACGGTGCCCACAAGGCCTGGGTGACCAGCTTCAGCTCCTGGGCGAACGTCCGTTACCGCCACAAAGGTGTCCGGGTGATGGCGCTGTGTCCCGGGTTCGTCCGCACCGAGTTCCACTCGCGCATGGATGCAGACATGACCGGGACCGCTGACTGGATGTGGCTGGACGCAGACGATGTGGTGCGAACGGCACTGCGTGACCTGCGCCGAGGCAAAGCGGTCTCGATTCCCAGCAAGCGGTACAAGCTCATCGTCGGCGTCTCCCACCTCAGCCCGAGAGGCCTCACAGAGCGGATCGCCAGGCGGGGCCGATGAGCCGCTTCGGCCCAGCCGGCAGATCCGACGAACTGCGACGCGAGGACGTTCAGACCAGCCGTGGCACGTTTGCCACCCTGGCCGGATTGCCGCATGACACCTCGCTGCCGCGCGGGAGTGCACTCCTGGTCCCCGGTTACACGGGGTCCAAGGAAGACTTCGCCAACCTGCTCCCCCTACTCGCCGAGTCGGGCTGGTCAGCCGCGGCCTACGACCAGCGGGGACAGTTCGAGACTCCAGCTCAGGCGGGCGATGACCTGTCGATTCAGGGTTGGGCGGCTGATGCCGTCGCGGTAGCCGGAGCCCTGTTCGGTACGGCGGAGCGGGTGCACCTCGTTGGCCACTCGTTCGGCGGACTGGTGGCGGCTGCCGCAGCCATCGACTTTGCGGAGCGCTGGGCGAGTCTCACACTCCTGTGCTCGGGGCCGGGAGCAATCGAAGGACCACGACAGCTTGAGCGGCTGGCGATGGCCGAAGCGATCGAAAGCGACGGCCTCGAGGCTGTCTATCGGAGGCAAGCCGATCCGCAGACACCTTCTCAGGATGAACAGTTTTTGCACCGTCGCTTTGTGTCCAGCTCGCCCCAGTCGCTGATCGCCATGTGCCATGCGCTGGCGGAGACGCCTGACCGGAGCGCTGCGCTGGCAGCGCTCGACCTGCAGGTAGCCGTCGTGAGAGGCGAGGCGGACGACGCCTGGCCACACGAGGTACAGGAGGCGCTGGCCAGCTCGGTCGGCACTCGAGTGGTGGTCATACCCGACTCTGCGCACTCACCCGCACTGGAGAACCCGACCGAGACGCGGGATGCACTAGCTCGAATCTGGCTGGGCTAGCCTCGCCCAGTTGCTGTAACTGCCCGGTTGGCCACACCTCCAGGCTGGTTTCGGCACCGCAGGCTAGCCCCGCCCGCTTGGCTGTGGGCCCACCAAGGGCTACCCCTGCGCCTCCTCGAGCCCTGCCCAGGGGTCACGGGGGGAGGCGACGGCAGCGCCGGTCGGGCAGGAGCGGTTGAAGTCACACCAGCCGCACCTTCCACCTACGTTCGGTGGATACATCGCGTCCGCCTCATCGCCACTCACCCCTGCTCGGTGGCGTTCATCGAGGTCCGCGATCTCGGCGGCGAGCGAGTCAGCCCGTCCGATGTGGCGGGCCAGTCCCGCGTCGGTGTGCTCCCACACGAGCACGTCACCTGTCGGAAGGTGATGCAGTTCCACCCGCCGACATCGTCGACGCAGCGTCCGCTCGGCGGCAGCGGCATAGATGGCCAGGGCAAGTGAGCAACGTGCATCGTCGACGGTCAGCAGATGGCGGCCGGTCTTGTAGTCGACGACCACGAGTCCCTCGCTGCCCCGCTCGTCGATCCGGTCGACTCGGCCGAAGAGCGCTGCCGAGGAGGTCTTGAGCGCCACCGTGCGCTCGACGCCGAGAGGCTCGAAGTGTGGATTGAGCCGGGCGACGTAGGTCTGCACCATCGCCCTTGCCCGCTCCCGGGCGGCCTCCTGCTGCACCGAGTCGAGAAAACCGTCGAACAGCCACGCCTCGTCGAGCAGCCGTCCCCCGGCGGCAACCGTCCGTTGCTCGACCGGAAGTTTCCACCAGTTCGCTAGCGCGCTGTGCACAGCCGCGCCAAGCGAGTTGTGCGCCCACGGCGGACCCTTGGGCGGGGTAGGACGGTCGAGGTAGGTGAGGCGATAGCGGCGCGGACAGTCCTGGTACGTCGAGAGGCGAGACGGCGCTGCCTGCAGCAGTCTGCGTGGCATGCCTTCGAAGCCGAGCTGGCCCTCGCCACCGCTCACAACCAACCTCCAGATCAACCCTCACCGGCGATGAAGGCACGCACCGAGTCGGCGACCAGCTGGACGGCGATCGCAGACAAGAGCAGACCTGCTATGCGCGTGACCAACGTGATGCCGCTTTCTTTGATGAGCCACAGGACCGCCGTCGAGTAGCGCAGCGTCGCCCACATCACGGCATGCACCCCGATCACACCGAGAGCAACAGCGACGAAGTCAGGCACCTCATCTACCCGCTCAGCAAACACCATGGTGGCGACAATTGCGCCCGGCCCGGCCAACAGCGGTGTCCCCAGTGGCACCAACGCCACGTTGACATCCTTTCTGGCGTTCACCTCTTGCTCCTTGCCGGTGAGCAGCTCCAGGGCAACCAGCAGGAGGAGCAGCCCACCCGCACCCTTCAGCGCCGGCAACGAGATGTGGAGGTAGGCAAGGATTTCCCGTCCGAACAGCGCGAAAGCGACGATGACACAAAAGGCGACCAACACCGCCTGCCACGCCGCCCGCCCACGCATCTTGGGCGACAAGCCATTGGTGAGGCTCAAGAAGAGCGGGATTGCCCCGGGCGGATCCATGATCACGAACAGCGTGATCAAGACCTCGGCCAGCAGCGTGGCGTCGACGACCGCATTCATCGTCCGACCACCTGAGGCGTACGGCGACCTGACCGCTTCGCATTGTCTGCCGCAGTGGCGAGCAACCGCTCGAGCTGGTTATCGGCGGTCAGGTTGCAACCGAGGTGGTCGTTCGTGCGGCCTGCACCGTGAAAGTCGCTGGAACCAGTGACGATGAGGTCAAGTTCCGTCGCCAACGCGCGCAGGCGTTGCCGGTCGCCTCGGTCATGGTCGTAATGGTCGACCTCGATTCCGGCTAGGCCACAGTCTTTGAGGTGGGCCACCGTCTGCGCGGTGAGCACCCGCCGACTCTCACGGCTCCACGGATGGGCGATCACGGCCACTCCTCCGGCAGCATTCACCAGGCCAATCATCTCGTCCACGGAGGTCGCGTATCTCTCGACGTACCCCGGTGTCCCAATGTCGAGCCAGCGCGCGAAGGCCTCGTCGCGGTTGGCGACCATGCCCTTGGCGACCATGACATCGGCTATGTGAGGGCGACCGATTGCCGCAGCGGCGCCGGCCTGCTCCTGGACTTCAGCGACTGTCAGGTCGAGCCCATTAGCGCTCAGCTGATCGACTATCAGTT
>JACCSH010000005.1 GCA_013813125.1 Nocardioidaceae bacterium
ATGCTGGTTGCCCAGCGCCTCAGCGCCTTCGGGATGAAGGTCATCGCCTACGACCCCTACGTGCAGGCAGGACGAGCGGCTCAGTTAGGCGTCAGACTGGTGAGCCTTGACGACTTGATGGCCGACGCAGACTTCGTCACCGTGCACCTGCCCAAGACAGCCGAGACAACGGGGCTCATCAGCGACGCTCAGCTCGCCCGGTGCAAACCGACGGCGATCGTGGTCAACGCGGCCAGGGGCGGCATCGTGGACGAGCATGCGCTGCACCTCGCGCTCAAGGAGGGCCGCATCGCGGGCGCCGGCCTCGACGTCTTCACCAGCGAGCCGTGTACCGACTCGCCCTTGTTCGAGTTCGACAATGTGGTCGCCACCCCGCATCTGGGCGCCTCGACGGACGAGGCGCAGGAGAAGGCTGGGATAGCGGTGGCGCGATCGGTGCGGCTGGCGTTGAGCGGTGAACTGGTTCCCGATGCGGTCAACGTCCAGGGAGGCGTCATCGCAGAGGACGTGCGCCCCGGCATACCTTTGACCGAACGGCTGGGGCGCATCTTCACGGCGCTCGCCGGCGAGGTGGCCGAGCAGCTCGACGTAGAGGTGCGCGGCGAGATCACCCAGCACGACGTGAGGGTGCTCGAGCTGGCAGCTCTGAAAGGGGTGTTCACCGATATCGTCGAGGAGAGCGTGTCCTATGTGAACGCACCCCTGCTGGCGATGGAGCGAGGGATGGCCGTCCGGCTGGTCACGGAGGCCGAGAGCGCCGACCACCGCAACCTCGTGACCGTGCGCGGCACCCTTCGCGACGGCACCCAGGTCTCCGTCTCCGGCACCTTGATTGGCATCCACCAGCGCGAGCGACTGGTCGCGATAAATGACTACGACGTCGATCTGGAGCCGACCGATCATTTGGCCTTCTTCACCTACCAGGATCGCCCGGGCATGGTCGGTGCCATCGGCAACCTATTGGGTGACGCCGATATCAACATCGGTGGCATGCAGGTGGCACGTGACCGTCAAGGGGGATTGGCGCTTGTGGCCCTGTCCGTCGACAGCGCCATTCCGAGCACGGTGCTGGAATCGATCGGAGCCGAGATGCAGGCACAGCTGGTCCGCTACGTGGACTTGCAGTGAATCGGCGGACCTGTGCCTTGGAGCCGGCTAGCCCGTCGTGAGAGTGTCGACCGCCGAGCCTCCGGCCGATGCGACCAAAGGGACTTTCTCCCGGGGAGCCCGGCGCTTTCTAAGATGAGGCCATGACTCGAAGCGTGGACTTGGCGGTTATCGGCGGGGACGGCATCGGCCCCGAGGTGGTCGCCGAAGCCCTCAAGGTACTCGACGCGCTTGCGCCAGCTCACGACCTGAAGTTCGAGCGCACCAACTACGAGCTCGGTGCCGGCCGATGGCGTGCGACCGGTGAGGTGCTGCCCGATTCGGTGCTCGCCGAGATCGCCGCGCACGACGCGATTCTGCTTGGCGCGGTCGGGAGCACGCCCGGGGACCCTTCGATGCCACCTGGGCTGCTGGAGCGAGGTCTCTTGCTCAAACTGCGGTTCGAACTCGACCACTACGTCAACCTGCGTCCTTCTCGAACCTACCCAGGAGTGCCCACGCCCCTCGCTGATCCCAAAGACGTGGACTTCGTCGTCGTGCGTGAGGGAACAGAAGGGCCATACGTCGGCAATGGCGGGTCCTTGCGCGCCGGATCCGCGGCTGAGATTGCCACTGAGGTGAGCATCAACACCGCCTTCGGGGTCGAACGGGTGGTCCGCGACGCCTTCGTGCGGGCCGAGCGCCGCACGCGAAAGCACCTCACCTGGGTGCACAAGACGAACGTGCTCATCCATGCAGGCGCCCTGTGGGCCAGAGTCGTCTCCGAGGTGAGCTCGGAGCATCCCGAGGTCGAAGTCGACTACCTGCACGTCGACGCGGCCACGATCCTGCTGGCGACCGACCCAGCACGCTTCGACGTGATCGTCACCGACAACCTCTTCGGCGACATCCTGACCGATCTCGCCGGAGCGGTCACCGGTGGCATCGGACGGGCCGCGAGCGGCAACATCAACCCGGCCCGGGACACCCCGAGCATGTTCGAGCCGGTACACGGATCAGCCCCCGACCTGGCTGGACAGCAGAGGGCCGATCCGACCGCGGCCATCCTCAGTGCCGCCCTGCTGCTCGACCATCTGAGACTCCACGACGCGGCGGCAACTGTCGAGCATGCCGTCTACGAAGATGTCATAGCCAACGCCGGCGCCGCGCGCGCGACGAGGGAGGTCGGAGATGCTATTGCTGAACGCATCTCCCAGGCGTCGGTTACGGTGCTGTCATGACGCAGTCAGCTCGCATCGACACGGTGCGAAACCCCACACCAGTCGACGCAGAGCGGCGGGCCGAGATCTTGACTGACCCGGGGTTCGGGCGGCATTTCAGTGACCACATGTTCGTCTCCGAGTGGACGCCGGACCGGGGGTGGCACGGGCGCAAGGTGCTGCCCTACGGGCCGTTCAGTG
>JACCSH010000024.1 GCA_013813125.1 Nocardioidaceae bacterium
GGTTCAGCGGGATGAGGTTGACATGCACCCAGCCCCAGTCGCCGTACGACGTCAAGACGTCAGCCAGCATGTCGGCCCGCCAAGCCTGATCATTGATGTCCTTGATCATGGCGTACTCGATGGAGACGCGGCGCTTGGTGACCCGGGCATAGTTCCATGCCGCCTCGACGGCTTCACGTACGCTCCAGCGCGTGTTGATCGGCACGAGCTGGTTGCGCAGCTCGTCGTCTGGGGCGTGCAACGAAAGCGCAAGCGTGACAGGGATCTGCTCATCAGCAAGCTGGAACATGCGTGGCACCAGGCCGACGGTGGAGACCGTGATGCCACGAGCGGACATGCCGAGCCCGTCCGGAGTCGGGTCGACCATGCGACGCACCGCCCCCATCACCGCGCTGTAGTTGGCCATCGGCTCGCCCATGCCCATAAACACGACATTGGATACCCGACCCGGACCGCCCGACATCTCACTGCGTGCCAGGGAGCGGGCTCCCGCGACCACCTGCTCGACAATTTCGCCGGTACTCAGATTGCGCTGAAGTCCGCCCTGCCCGGTGGCACAGAAAGGACAGGCCATGCCGCAGCCGGCTTGCGAAGAGACGCACAGCGTCACCCGGCCGGGATAGCGCATCAGGACCGACTCGACGAGGGCTCCGTCGTGCAGTCTCCACAGCGTTTTGCGTGTCGTGCCGCCATCGGCTGCTTGGGTATGAAGAGCGGTCATCAGCGCGGGTAGCAATGCCACCTGCAGCCGCGCGCGCAGCTCGACCGGCAGATCGGTCATTTGGGCTGGGTCGTCTACGAGCCTGCTGAAGTAGTGACGCGACACCTGCTTGGCGCGGAACGCTGGAAGTCCAGCGTCTCTGACCACCTCTACGCGTTGCTCCGGAGTGAGGTCAGCGAGGTGCCGCGGGGGCTTTCTGGCCTTGCGGGGCTCGTCGAACACGAGGGGAAAAGTCGTGATCGGTGCTGAGTCGGCCATGACTAACCATTCTCTCACGCTGAGTAGGGTCCGTGACCGGAGCGCCACTCGCCCCAGTCGCTGACCAGCCTGCGCCCGTCGAGGTCGATGCAGTAGTGGTCGGGCATCGTCATTCGTGCCCACGAGGCCACGTCCGGTTGGTTGTCCGTCAAGTCAGCGACCAGCATGGTCCAGGCGGTCCCGTGACCAACCATCACAGCCTCAGAGGTGCCCGGGGGCAGGCTCCCCACAGCCGCGCGGACGGCAAAGGCAGTTCTGAGCTGGGCATGGCGAAGGGGCTCCCAGCCGGGAGAGACACTGACGTTCGGTCGCCGAAACGACTCGTGAGCTGCCGCCTCGAAGTCCTCCACCCAACTGCGCTCCGCCTCTCGCAGATCCTCGACCACCATCACCTCGCATCGTGCGAGCAGTGAGGTGGTGGCTCTCGCCTTCGGTTCCGGCGAGGTGAACCAGGCACCCTCGCGTGGCAGGTGACCCGACAGATTGAGCTGACTGATCTCGGTACCAGCGTCATCGTCGAGAGCCCAGTGAGCTGCCGGCACAGTCTCGTCAATAGCGGGTCGCCCGTGTCTCACGAGATGCAGCAGCACGACACGACGCTACCCACCACTCCCGGTACTGCGTGCAGGCCGCCCTTTCCAGCTCGGGCGCCGGACCTATAGTGGCGCCCGATGACCCCGTCGTACGCCGATTTGCCCGCACTGGACATCACGAGCCCGACCAATCCCCGCATCAGGTGGCTCGTCGGCCTGCGCAAGCGGCGTACTCGTGAAGCCGAGGGCGTCACCATCGTCGAGGGTCATGCGGAGCTGTCCTTTGCGTTGGACGCTGGAGTAGTGCCTCAGCAGCTGTTCCACTGCCCCGCCCTCACGCACCAGGCCGATTCGATCTTCGGCCGCATCGACAGCTTGAGCACTTCCGTGCTGTCCCTCAGCGAGCCGGCCTTCGCCAAGGCGTCGTACCGGGAGTCACCCGACGGGTGGCTCGCGGTGGTCAAAGACCCGGTGCGCCGCCTCGATGAGCTGACCGTTGGCCCCGAACCCCTCGTATTGGTCTGTGAGTCGATCGAGAAGCCCGGGAACCTTGGCGCCATGTTGCGCACCGCTGAAGCCACCGGCCTCGACGCCGTCATCAGTGCAACACCCGTTGCCGACTGGGGCAACCCGAACGTGATCCGGGCAAGCAAGGGCACGGTTTTCGCCGTACCCGTCGCTGCTGGCCCGACGCAGCAGGTAGTTGCATGGCTGCGCGAACACG
>JACCSH010000056.1 GCA_013813125.1 Nocardioidaceae bacterium
CCACCTCACCTGGTGCCACGGAGACGACAGTCACACCATGCTGGGCCACCTCCAGCGCGAGCACCTTGGTCAGCATGCCGAGGCCGGCTTTCGCGGCGCAGTAGGCAGCTGACCCCACTCTGGGCACATGCTCGTGCACACTCGTCACGTTGATGATCCGGCCACCACGACCGGCATCGACAAGGTGGCGAGCCGCTCGCTGTGCGCACAGAAACGGCCCGTCCAGATCGGTGGCCATGGTCTCGCGCCACGCTTCGTACGAAATCGAAAGGCTCGACTCTCCCTGTCCCATCCCAGCGTTGTTGACTAGTACGCCGAGACCGCCAAGCTGCTCGATCAGCGCAGAGATGGTGTCGGCCGTAGCAGCGGACTTCAGATCCTGCTGGGCGACAAAGCAGCGCTGACCTCGCTGCTCTACCCCCGCTCGCGTGACTTCAGCGCCATCTCGGTCGGAGTGGTAGGTGATACCCACGTCGAACCCCTCCGAGGCAAGAAGCTCAGCGGTGGCTGCGCCGATTCCGGAGTCGGCGCCAGTCACAATCGCGAGCCGGGGGTGCGCTCGTGTGGTGCTCTCAACCGTCATTGCCGCTCTCCTTCGGGTATGGCCAGGAATCTGGCCGTACCCGAGCCGGTGTCAGCCAAACTGTCGAAGCGCCTCTGCTTGTCAGCCGACATGCTCGACGTCGAGCACCTTGCCGTCTTGGCGATGAATGACGACCACGCCCGCGGGGTCAAGCCAAACGGCATCCAGCCCCAACGTGTTGAAGATGCGGGGAAGAACCGGCCGGTGGGAGCACAGAGCCACCCGATGGGGGCTCGCCAGAGCGAGCTGAACCGGTCTGGTCAGTTTGTGCGGTGCAGCAGCCGCGCCATCCTCCGACAAAGAAGCGTCGAGCCTTAGCTGCACGCCGCGGACGGTGTTGACGAACGGAAGGACGGTGTCGACACAGCGGACGGCGTTACTCGAGACGACATGCGTGACGCCGTATGCCTTCAGCAGATCGACCAGAGCCACAGCCTGACGTTTGCCGTCAGCTGCCAGTGGTCGCTCGGAGTCATCGGGCTTCCAGGTCTTGCGGTTCCGCGCATGGGCGTGACGCACGATGAGCAGGGGGGTGCTCATGAAGCAGGACGCCTCGAACGCCTCCAGTTGTTCGCGGTCGCGCCGGTAGCTGAGCAGCTCCCGCGCCTGCCTCAGGGTGACCCACCTCAGATCGTCGACCTCGTCGTTGGGTTTGAAGTCACCGGTGTCGGCATCTGGGTTCAGCTGTGCCGCCCAGTAGGCGACCACCTTTTCCTGACCACCACTGACGGTGTAGTGCTGGTCAGGAAGCTTGGGTCCGAGCAACACCCGCAGACACGTTTCCTCCTCCACCTCCCGCAGGGCTGCGGCCCGGTCATCCTCGTCGGCGTTGTGCTTCCCCTTCGGAAACGACCAGTCGTCATACCTGGGGCGGTGGACGAGGCAGATCTCAGGCTGCCCGTTGCCTTCCCGCCAGACGACGCAGCCGGCCGCCCGTACGGGTTCAAAAGTCACCACAGCCGCCTACTCTCGCACGCCTCGGGGCGCTTTGCAGAGCCAAGTCGCATCCTTGCTGAGCGCTGCCCCGACGCCAGCACGAGGCCGTCAACGCCGCGACGCAGCTCCGCTTTCACGCCTTCGACGTTGAATAGAGATCAGGGTTGCCTGCAGGTCAGTGAGCGGCGCGCCTTGCGGGTCGAGGTGGCGACGTTCCCATTCGCCGTCGGCGCCGAGGGCCCACGACGCGTTGGTGTCGTCGAACCCGCGCTCGACCAGCTGATGGAGCTCTTCGACCTGCTGGCTGGTGGGAATCTCGACAAGCACCTCGACTCGCCGGTCAAGGTTGCGGTGCATGAGATCCGCCGACCCGATCCAGGCTTGCGGCTCCCCACCGTTCTCGAACCAGAACACCCGACTGTGCTCGAGGAAGCGCCCGAGCACGCTGCGCACCCGGATGTTCTCGGAGAGTCCTGGCACTCCCGGTTTGAGCGCGCAGATCCCCCGAATCCACAAGTCGACCTTCACCCCTGCGCATGACGCGTGGTAAAGCGCGTCGATGGCAGCTTCGTCGACGAGCGCGTTGAGCTTCATCATGATGTGGGCGGGCCGACCGTCGTTGCAGTGCTCGATCTCTCGTTCGATGCAGTCGAGCAGTCCCCCTCGCACCGACTCGGGTGCCACGAAGAGATGGCGGTAGTCGCGGTGCCTCGCAAACCCGCTGAGGTTGTTGAAGAGGTTGCTGATGTCTGCGGTGATTCCCTCGTTGGCCGTCAGCACGCCGAGGTCTTCATACACACGCGCTGTCTTGGGGTTGTAATTGCCGGTGCCGACGTGGGCATAGCGACGGATATGGGCTCCTTCGTCGCGCACGACCAACGCCAGCTTGCAGTGGGTCTTGAGGCCAACCAGCCCGTAGACGACATGGCAGCCAGCCTGCTCGAGCTTGCGTGCCCAACGAATGTTGGCGTGCTCGTCGAAGCGCGCCTTGATCTCCACGATGACCAGCACCTGTTTGCCCGCCTCGGCCGCATCGATGAGGGCGTCGATGATCGGGGAGTCGCCGGAGGTGCGGTAAAGCGTCTGTTTGATCGCCAGCACATGAGGGTCAGCGGCAGCCTGCTCGATGAACCGCTGGACGCTCGTTGCGAAACTGTCATAGGGGTGGTGCACGAGCACGTCTCGGCGCGCTATCGCCGCGAACATGTCGACGGGACTGGCCGACTCGACCTCGGCCAGGTGGCTATGGGTACGAGGGACGAAGGCCGGGTATTTGAGCTCGGGACGGTCGAGGTCAGCGATGCCGTGGAGGCCGGTCAGATCGAGCGGTCCAGGGAGGTGAAACACCTCATTGGGTGACACGTCGAGCTCGGACACGATCAGGTCGAGCACATGAGCGTCAATGTTCTCCTCGACCTCGAGTCGGACAGGTGAGCCGAAACGGCGGCGCTGCAGGCCCAGCTCCAACGCCTTGAGCAGGTTCTCGGCGTCGTCCTCCTCGACCTCGAGGTCCTCGTTGCGTGTTACCCGGAAGGCATGGTGCTGCAACACCTCCATGCCGGGAAAGAGCTGGTCCAGGTGAGCGGCCATGACGTCTTCGAGTGGCACAAAGCGCTGGTCACCCAGACTGACGAAGCGAGGGAAGATCGGTGGCACCTTGACCCTCGCAAAATGCTCCTTGCCCGAGTCCGGGTTTCTGATGGTGACGGCGAGGTTCAGCGAGAGACCAGAGATGTAGGGGAACGGGTGGGCCGGATCGACCGCCAGAGGTGTGAGCACCGGGAACACCCGTTCGGCGAAGAGCTCCTGCATGCGCTTGTGCTCGTCGGTGTCGAGTTCGTCCCAACGCAGGATGTGTATGCCGGCGGCGTCCAGCCCCTGCATCACTTCGGAACGAAACAGCTGGCCGTGCCGCCTCATGAGGTCTCGTGACTCGCGCCAGATCGAATCCAGGACATCTCGCGGCATCATCCTGCTGGCAGCCTGGACGGCTACGCCTGCGGCTAGACGGCGCTTGAGCCCCGCAACCCGCACCATGAAGAACTCGTCGAGGTTACCGGCGAAGATCGCCAGGAACCGGGTTCGCTCCAACAGGGGGAGCAGCGGATCCTCGGCCAGCTCGAGCACTCTGCTGTTGAACCGCAGCCAGGAAATCTCCCGGTCGAGGAACCTGTCCGCAGGCAGGTCGGAATGATGCGCCTCGTACGGCGGGTCGACGTCGAACGTCTCGGTGTCTCCGCTCACCTGTTGGTCAGCGAGAACCTTGCCGCCGGCCTCAGGTGGGGACAGAGGGAGCGTGCCGGTATGGTCCGCTGAGCTGGGCCGCGACGGCGCGGCAGACTGCGTTGACATACTGCAATGCTCTCACCTGCTGGTGAACAGCAGGCGAAATCCCCCCGCCTCTTGATGAAGCTCAGTCCCCGCTACCTTCGCTTTCCTCGCTGTCACCCTCGATTACGACGACCTCGAAGTTGTCGTCGAGGCGCACATCGACGGTGTTGCCGTCGGGCCTGGTCACCTCTACTTCCCAGGTGGCGCCATTCTCGGAGTCGAGCTCGACCGAGTTCGCCTCCCCTCCTCCCGTCGCCCTGAGTGCGGCAGCGGTGGCCTTGTCTGCGTCAGGGCCGCTCACGTTGCCCTCCCCGTCGTCACCGGTGGAGGAAGCGATCGCGATGCCGCCCCCTAGCAGTGTTGCGACGGTGACAGCGCCAGCTGCGCCGACGATCAGCTTCTTGCGGTCCATTGGTCCTCCTTGTGCTTGCAGAAGATACGTGCTGCATCAACCCTCGCCTACTGCGGCTGAAGCCACGCTGAACGGGTTCGCGCCCACTCTGCGGCTAGGCGCTAACGCTCGCCGTACATCACGTCCACCGTATGCCGGACGAAACCCAGCCGCTGATACAGAGCGACGGCAAGGTCGTTGTCTGACTCCACATAGAGCATGACCTGCCCAAGACCGAGGCCATACAGGTGGTGAATGCCCGTCAGCGTCAGCGCCTTGCCCAACCCCAGACCCTGGGCGCAAGGATGCACTCCGATGGCGTGTACCTCGCCCAGGCTTGCCTCCTGCCCGACTGGCTGATGCACCTTGGTCCAGTGGAATCCGACCAGCTCCGCTGAGCGCTCAGCCAAGAAGAAACCAGAACGGGCGAACCATGGTTGCTGCATCCGATGGTGCAGGTCGTCCAGACTGACGCGGCTCTGCTCAGGGTGGGAAGCGAAGGCCGCGGCGTTGAGCTTCACCCAGGCCACGTCGTCGCGGCCGGGCTCGAAGGTGCGCACCGTCACGTCCGAGGGGTACGTCGGAGCAGACAACGGCGAGTCTGCTGGGCGCCGCATCTGCCACAGCTCGCGGATCCGCGCAAGGCCGAAGCTGGAGGCGAAGGCTCGGCCAGCAGGCGCGTCGCCGTGCGCCCAGATTCGCAGCGCAGCGCAAGGCGACTCGGCTCGAAGAGCGCGGAGCAGCGCCGAGCCGATGCCACCGCGTCGATGGGCTGGGTGTACGACGAGATGAGCGCTGGCGGTATCGCCGGTTCCGTCGAGGTGGGCATATCCGACCACGACGTGCTCCCCAGCGCCTCGCGCAACCAGGTGGCGTCGGGGCGGTGGGGCGCCGAAATCCAGGTCGAGCCGCACCTGGTCGTTAAGCGGAGCCGTACCGTCGACCGCGATAGAGGCTCGCTCGATTTCACGGATCGAGCTGCGCACCAGAGCGGAGACCCGGTCGGTGGGCGAGATCGCCTCTTCCATGGGACCACTCACCGGCCCTGGGCTGGATTCTGCACTTTCGCGGCAGGAGTCTCTCTCGGCTCGTCAGCAGCGGCTTGAGCGTCTCGACTCGGCTGGTCGGCGCTCGGGAGCACAAAACGGTATCCGACGTTTCGCACGGTACCGATCAGTGCCTCGCGCTCGGGACCGAGCTTGGCGCGGAGGCGTCGTACGTGGACGTCGACGGTCCGGGTGCCACCGAAGTAGTCGTAGCCCCAAACCTCCAACAGCAGCTGCTGTCTGCTGAACA
>JACCSH010000096.1 GCA_013813125.1 Nocardioidaceae bacterium
GCCGGAATCTGCGAGTCTGGGGCACGTCGGCTGGCACTCTGTGAGCCGACTGTCCCGGTGCGACCGCGCGCACCAGTGGAAGAGCAGCCGTACGGAGTAGCTCCGCAGCGGCTGCGCTGAGGGATAGGTCCCGAGGACTAGGCCCGGTAGGCCGTCCACATCGAGTCGGCCCGTGAAGACTGACCAATCGTGAACTGGTTGTAGCAGGAGTCATAGCTGTAATCCATGTAGTTATGGATGGGGTCCAGACCTTGCAAGCTGCAGGAGTCGCGACCCACTGGGCAGCCTTCGGAGCCGCTCGCCTGGGCAGGCGTGTCAGCCACCGAGTCGTTCGTCGTCGTACAGCCACCTTGGAAGGTGTGGTACAGCCCGAACCAGTGACCGGCCTCGTGAGTGGCGGTGTCACCTAGGTTGTAGTTGACAATCGACCCTCCGGGCAGCGAGTTGACGTTGACCCGGATGCCATCGACCTTCGGGTGGGCCGCGTAGTCCCAGGGGAATGTGGCGATGCCCAGATATTCGAAGTCGACGAGCCAGATGTTCAACGCGTTGGCGCCACCCAAGCGGGTCTTCGACCGATAGCGGGCACTCGCGCCGTCGCGGTGCCAGGTCGAGTTGTAGTACCGGTCTACGCCCGCCTTCGTGAACGTGAAGCCAGTGTTTGCAGCATTGGTGGACTCCCCACCACCGAAGGTCGTGTTGAGGACCGTCGTCTGATCATTGAGCTGCTGAGCGGTGGCGTTTCCGTTGCCAGCCTTGTCCATCATGACGTGGTAGTAGACCGGCACGCTGACCGCTAGCTGGGTGCTCTCTGCCGTCGACACTCCACGCCGGGCCAGGATCCGAGCGGTTCTGCGCTCGATCGCCCGTTGCTCCCGGAGGCTGATATCGCGATGGTCGGCTTGGCGCGAGCCGCCGCTCGCACTGCGGGCGCCGGCTCCGGCGGAGGCAGGCTCCAAACAGGCGGCTCTGCTCTTGCCCTCATTTGCCGGCATGGCTTGAGCCGGCATGGCGGCGGTGAGGGACAGACCGAGTGCCACGGTGCTGAGGGCGGCGATACTCACGCTACGAAGACGGGCCATGAAGAGTCCTTGGGGCGAAGTGAACACGAGACCCGTGCTCGGCGAGCCTCACCTTAGTGCAAGGGGAACGTTTCTCGGTGACGTTCGGTGCTGCCCGCGAGGTCAGGCTCGGTAGGCCGTCCACATCTCGGCCATCCGCATTGACTGCCCCGGGGTGAACTGGTTGTAACAGCGGTCGAAGCTGTAGTCCATGTAGTTGTGAATCGGGTCGACGCCGCGGCGCTCCGTGCATGAGTCCTGCTCATCCGGGCAACCTGAGGTCGGATACTTCTGCGCTGGGGTGTCACCGACACCGTCGTTCGAACGACTGCAGCCACCGTCGAAGGTGTGGAAGAGGCCGAGCCAGTGCCCGATCTCGTGCGTAGCAGTGCCGCCGAGGTTGTAGTTCTTCAACGAACCGCCGGGCAACGAGTCGAAGTGCACTCGGACGCCATCCGTCTTGGGCTGCGCGTCGTATTGGAAAGGGAAGGTCGCAATCCCCAGAGCACTGAAGTCCACGAGCCAGATGTTGAGCGTCTCAGGTCCACCCACGCGGGTACGCGCCCGATAACGCAGGCTGTCCTTGTCGGTGTGCCATTTGTCGTTGTAGTAGCGCTGAACCCCGGCAAGGGTGAAGGTGAAACGCGTATTAGCCGCCTCACTGGACTCGTGACCGCCGAACTGCCGGTTCAAGACCGCGATCTGCTGGTCGATCTGCAGACGGCTGACGTCCCCCTCGCCGCTCCTGGAGAGCATCAGGTGCACCTGGACGGGGATGCTCGCTCCCCTACCTGCAGCTGAGTCGGCGATTTCAGCCTTGCTGGTCAAGATCCGATCGGTGCGCCCATCGATCGCCTGCTTCTCCGCAGCAGTGACCTCGGGGTGGTCAGGGCTGCGCAGTCGTGATGCGCTGCGACCGTCACCATGCACGCCATCGGGGTCGAGGCACCTCGATCGTGTCGATTCTGTGCGCTCAGGCTCTGTCAGCCGCATCGCCTGAGCAGGCACTGCCGTGACAGCCAAGGCCAGCAAGCCAACCACTAGTAGTGCGGTTCTCAGCGCCCGAATCCTGGTCATCACAATCGTCCTTGGCTCGAGGCGCGGGAGTCGCTCCTATGCCCGAACCGTAAGCCGGAGCCCACATGGACATCAGGGACATTTCGCTTTTCGCGGGGCACCGTGACTGTGGGCTATGGCAACAAGAGCATGGAGTCCCCGAACTCATGCCACAGATAGCGTTCCGCCACTGCTGCCGCATATCCCGTGCGCACCAGCGCCGGGCCGACAACCGCCTCGAGCAACTGCAGGTGGCTGGCCTCCGGCTCGTGCAGACCGGTGATGAGCGCGTCAACCGCTCTTGCCGGGCGGTGCAGATCCAAGATCAGCTCAGTCCAGCCCTCGGCCGCCGTAAGAGCCCCGGTGAGAGCCGCCGCGCTCTCGAGGGCCCGCACCACCGTCGTACCCACAGCAACGACGCGCCCGCCCGCAGCCTTGGTTTCGTTGACCAGGCGAGCGGTCGAGGCCGGCACGCGGAACTCCTCCGAGACCGGCGGCTCGAGTTTGTCGGGGCTGGAGACACCGGTATGCAGCACCAGCGGCGCCACCGCCACCCCCCGGGCCCTGAGCCGACTGAGCACCCGGTGAGTGAACGGACGCCCGGCGCTCGGCATCTCCGCGCTGCCGGGCTCATCGGCGTACACGTTTTGTAGCGCACTGAGCGGCCAGTCCCCGGACAGATAGCCGTAGCGGATCGCGTCTCCGTTGTCGCCAAGGAATTTGAGGCGATCGACGGGGCGGTCGGGCGAAGCCAGCCAGAGTCGGCCGCGGGGTCGACCCGGCGGGTACGACGATCGAACGCTCAGCCGTACCCCACCTGGAAGCTCCAACTGCTCCCCCACAGCCACGTCGACTGCCGGGCCGCTGTTGTCTCGGTTGCGTATCTCCACAAGCCAGGAGCCATCGACGCGCTCACCGGCCACATGCAAGCGCACGTTCGACTCGCCGGCCCTCCTCGCCCGCAGCGCCGCCGGGAGCGTCGCCGAGGTGTTGACCACGACCAGGTCCCCGGCGGAGAGCAACTCAGGCAGGTCACGGAACCGGCGATGCTCCACGCCTTGGCGTCTCACCACCAGCAGCCGCACCTCGTCGCGACCGAGGCCCCGCTGCTCGGGTGGCTCGGCCGCGTGACTGCCGGGCGGCACGACGAAGCTACGGACGCTGGAAGCGAAGGCAGCCGTGCTCATGCGACAGCATCCTGAGTGAGCAGCCGCGACGCAAGGTAACGGCCGCTGGCCGGCCGCTCGACTAGCAGGCGCAGCAGCGCAGGCACGACGGTCTCCGGCTCTGGCCGGTCAGAGATGTCCTCACCTGGAAACGCCTCCTGGTGCATCTGGGTCCGCATATCGCCTGGGTCGAACGCGTAGACGCGCAACTGCGGCTCCTCGGTGGCGATTACGGCGCTCCACTGGTCGAGTGCCGCTTTGGACGACCCGTAGCCGCCCCAACCCTCATAGGGGGCGACCGCCGCGTCAGAGCTGAGGTTGACCACGATGCCGTTGCCGGCCCGCAAGCTGGGTAGCAGGAGCTGGGTCAGTGCCAACGGGGCAAGGACGTTCACCTCGTAGACGTAGCGCCACGTGTCCAGCGGATAGTCGCGGAGGTTCGGTTGAGGGCTTGGGCCGAGCTGGCTCGCGTTGTTGACCAGCAGGTCGAGGGGTCCATCGTGCACGGACTCCGCGAGCTGTTGCCGGTGCGCTGGGTCGGTGATGTCGCCCGCATGAACGCTCACCTCTGCGGCCCCCCGGTCGAGCAACTGGTCGCGACCTGCTTCGAGCGCGTCGACAGAGCGGGCGTCGATGACCAGGCTCCACCCTCGCTCGGCCAGTGATCGAGCAACGGCGCGACCGAAACCTCGCGACGCCCCCGTGATAAG
>JACCSH010000126.1 GCA_013813125.1 Nocardioidaceae bacterium
ACGTTGAAGGAGAAGCGCCCCTGCAGATAGCCGCGCACTTTGGCCTCCGGGGTCTGCGCGAACAGCTTCCGGACGTGGTCGAAGACTCCCGTGTACGTCGCGGGGTTGGAGCGAGGTGTCCGGCCGATCGGGGACTGGTCGACGTGCACGACCTTGTCGACCGAGTCCGCGCCGGTGATCGAGCGGTGGCGCCCCGGGACCGTGCGGGCGTTGTAGATGCGCTTGGCCAAAGCGGCATAGAGGATCGAGTTGACCAGCGTCGACTTGCCGGACCCGGACACGCCTGTCACCGCGATGAAGCAGCCCAGCGGGAAAGTCACTGACACGTCTTGCAGGTTGTGCTCGGTGGCGTTGTGCACGACGAGCTCGAGTCCCGGCGTTCGGGCCCGACGTACGTCGGGCAACGGGATCTCGAGCCGACCCGACAGGTAGGCACCGGTCAGCGAGTCGGGGTGTGTCAGCAGGTTCTCGACCGGCCCTGACACCACGATCTGGCCGCCGTGCTCACCCGCCCCAGGACCGATGTCGACCGCCCAGTCAGCCGTGCGAATCGTGTCCTCGTCGTGCTCGACGACGATCAGCGTGTTGCCCAGGTCACGCAGCCGCAGCAACGTCTCGATGAGGCGGTGGTTGTCGCGTTGATGCAACCCGATCGACGGCTCATCGAGCACATACAGCACCCCGACCAGACCGGCGCCGATCTGCGTGGCCAGCCGGATGCGTTGAGCCTCACCACCGGACAACGACCCGGAGGGCCGGTTGAGGGTGAGGTAGTCGAGACCGACGTCGAGCAGGAAGCGCATCCGCTCGCTGATCTCCTTGATCACCCGCTCGGCGATCTGGAGCTCGCGCGACGAGAGGTCGAGGTCGTCGTTGAGGAATGCTGCGGCCTCGTCGATCGGTAGAGCGCAGACCTCGGCAATGTTCTTTCCACCGATGGTGACCGCCAGCGAGATCGGCTTGAGCCGCGCCCCTTGACAGGAGGCGCAGGGCACCTCGCGCATGAAGCCCTCGAAGCGCTCCCTGCTGGTATCGGTCTCCGCCTCACCGTGTCGACGCTCGATGTAAGGGACGACACCTTCGAACTGCGCGTAGTAGGAACGGTCTCGGCCGTAGCGGTTCTTGTACGTCACATGCAGCTTGGTCGGGTGGCCGCCGAGGATGGACTCCCGGGCCTTGACGGGTAGGTCTTGCCACGGCGTCGCCGTCTCGAAGCGCATCTCAGCGCCGAGCGCCTCCAGTAGCCTCGAGAAGTAGTCGGACACGTGGGCCGCCGACCACGGAGAGATGGCACCCTCGGCGATCGACTTGCTCTCATCGGGCACCAAGAGCTCGGGGTCGACAACCATGCGCGTCCCGAGGCCGTGACACTCCGCGCACGCCCCGAAGGGGGAGTTGAACGAGAACGAACGCGGCTCGAGCTCCTCGAACGACAGGTCGTCATACATGCAGGCCAGGTGCTCGGAGAAGACGCGCTCACGGTCGTCGTGGTCTGTCGGGAGGTCCACGAAGTCGAGAGTGACCAACCCCCCGGACAGGCCCAGGGCCGTCTCGACGGAATCGGTCAGGCGTCGCTTGGCTGACTCCTTGACCGCGAGCCGGTCAACCACGACCTCGATCGTGTGCTTCTTCTGCTTGTCGAGGGTGGGAGGGTCGGTGAGCGGGTGAATCTCGCCGTTGACGCGGACCCGCGCGAAGCCCTGGGCCTGCAGCTGTCGGAAAACGTCGACGTACTCGCCCTTGCGGCCCCGGATGACCGGTGCGAGCACCTGAAATCGAGAGCCCTCGTCGAGCTCGAGCACCCGGTCAACGATCTGCTGAGGCGTTTGGCGCGAGATGGGTCGCCCGCATACGGGACAGTGTGGCCGACCGGCGCGGGCATAGAGCAGGCGCAGGTAGTCGTAGACCTCGGTGATGGTGCCGACCGTCGACCGCGGGTTGCGGGACGTGGATTTCTGGTCGATCGACACCGCAGGTGACAGGCCCTCGATGAAGTCGACATCAGGCTTGTCCATCTGCCCGAGGAACTGGCGGGCGTATGCCGAAAGCGACTCGACGTAGCGACGCTGGCCCTCCGCGAAGATCGTGTCGAAGGCCAGACTTGACTTGCCTGAACCAGACAACCCGGTGAACACGATCATCGAGTCGCGGGGCAGGTCGAGCGACACGTCCTTGAGGTTGTGCTCGCGTGCGCCGCGGATGATCAGGTCGGTCACACATGTCCTTTCGAAGCGTCAGACTCGAACAGGTGTTCGCATCGTACCGGCTTGCTGGTCCCGCAGCGAGTGTTGAGCCAGAGTGTGTCTCTGCGGGTAGGTTTGCCGCATGACCATGGTCGTGTCCGTGGGTATCCGGGGATTGTTCGAGTCTACCGACGCGCTCCGACAACCCGTCGACGATCCCATCGCGCTGCCGCAGCCGCCACCGGCAGGGAGGTGCCAATGACCTACTCCGGAAAGGTCAAACCCGGTTCGCCTCAAGTGCGAGAGCTGGCCGACCTGATCATCACGAAGGCGTCTGTCGGTCCGATGGACAACAACGCCTTTCTGCTGCAATGCCGGGGCACCGGCAGCCGGCTCCTCGTCGACGCCGCCGCCGAGGCGGCCGTCCTGCTGCAGATGCTGAGCGACGAGCCACTCGACTCAGTCGTGACCACCCATCGTCACGGCGACCACTGGGGCGCACTCGCAGAGATCGTGCGAGCCAAGTCGCCAACGACCCTCGCGGGGGCCGCTGACGTCGAGGGCATCCCGGTGGTCACAGACAAACCGGTCGATGATGGCGACACGATCCTCGTCGGCAGCTGTCAACTGGAGGTGATCCACCTCGTCGGGCACACCCCGGGATCCATCGCATTGTTGTACGACGACCCCGCAGGGCCGCCTCATCTGTGGACTGG
>JACCSH010000143.1 GCA_013813125.1 Nocardioidaceae bacterium
AGCGGCTCGACTGTCACAGGCACACGAAAAGTATGTCGGACGGAGGCCTCGGGATGGCCGCGATCACCGCGCGCCGATGGCAAAGCACCCTTGTTTCCGAGGGCGCGCGCTAGAGCATGCCGACGGCTGTCACGCGTACGACGGCCTCACCGGCCAGATCTGAGGCCGCAAGGTCGACTCCGGCGTCGATGCCCCAGTCGTGGTGACCCGCTGGGTCGTGCAGGATCTGGCGCACTCGCCACCGGCCGCTCGACCCCTGACTCGGCTCGTCGTCGTACGCCGGCTCGGTGTCGATCATCAGCAGCACCGGACCCCGTGCGTCGGCGTCGGTGAGCAGCACGTCGTGCTCGTCCCAGTACGGCGACAGAGCGTCTTGCCATGCCTCAGCGTCCCACCCGGACTCGCCGTCCAGCTCACCCAGCGCGGCCCAGTTCCGGCGGGCAGCGAGCTCGACGCGGCGGAACAGCGCATTCCGCACAAGCACGCGAAACGCGCGCACGTTGGCCGTCACCGGGGGCGCCGGCGCGTCGATCGACGTACCCGTCGAAGCTGCGAGCGCCGCCGCGACCGACGCCGCGTCCTCGCCTGCGGCGAGCTTCTCCCACTCGTCGAGCAGCGACGAGTCGACCTGCCGCACCAGCTCGCCGAGCCAGGCGACGAGGTCGTCGAGCTCCTCGGTCCGGGCAGCGTCGGGCACGGTCCTCCGTAGCGCCCGGTAGCCGTCGGTCAGGTAGCGCAGGAGCAACCCCTCGGAGCGAGCGAGTCCGTAGAACCCCACGTACTCGACGAAGTTCATGGCGCGTTCGTACATGTCGCGCACGACGGACTTGGGTCGCAGCTCGTGGTCGGCAACCCAGGGGTGGCCCTTGCGGTAGGACTCGTAGGCGACTTCGAGGAGCTCCGCGAGCGGGCGAGGCGGCGTCACCTCGTCGAGCAGCTCCATGCGCTCGTCGTACTCGATGCCTTCGGACTTCATCGCGGCCACCGCCTCGCCACGGACCTTGTTCAGCTGCGCCGCCATGACCTGTCGCGGGTCCTCCAGCGTCGACTCGAGGACTGACACGACGTCGAGGGCGTACGTCGGCTCGTCCTTGTCGAGCAGCGCGAGTGACGCCATGGCAAACGCCGAGAGCGGTTGGTCGAGGGCGAAGTTGCTCTGCAGGTCAACGGTGAGGCGCACCCCGCGCCCGTCGGGCTCGGGTTCGGCGAGCCGCTCGACCACGCCGCCGGCGAGAAGTGCTCGGCTGATCGCGATGGCGGAGCGGATGTGGGTGCGTTGCGCGGCGGGGTCCTCGTGGTTGTCGGTGAGCAGTTTGCGCATGTGCTGGAACGGGTCGCCGGGCCTCGCGACCACGTTGAGCAACATGGAGTGGCTGACGGCGAAGCTGGAGGTGAGCGGCTCCGGTTCGGCGGCCACCAGCCGCTCGAAGGTCCGCTCACCCCAGTTGACGAACCCCTCCGGCGGCTTCTTGCGCTGGACTCGCCGCAGCTTCTTGGGGTCGTCGCCGGCGCGCTTGACCAAGCGGGCGTTCTCCACCTCATGCTCCGGTGCCTGTACGACGATCGAGCCGACGGTGTCATAGCCCGCGCGCCCCGCTCTGCCGGCGATCTGGTGGAACTCGCGGGCACGCAGATGGCGGGAGCGTTGGCCGTCATACTTCGTCAGACCGGTGAGCACGACGGTGCGGATGGGGACGTTGATACCGACGCCGAGGGTGTCGGTGCCGCAGATGACCTTGAGCAGTCCTGCTTGCGCGAGAGTCTCGACGAGGCGGCGGTAGCGGGGGAGCATGCCCGCGTGGTGCACGCCGATCCCCATCCGGATCAGGCGCGAAAGGGTCTTGCCGAAGCCGGCGGAAAAGCGGAAGTCCCCGATCATGGTGGCGATCTGGTCGCGTTCCTCACGGGTCGCGACCTTGAGACTGGACAGGGCTTGAGCTCGCTCGATCGCCTCGACCTGGGTGAAGTGGACGACGTAGATCGGCGCCTGATGGGTGGTGAGCAGCTCCTCGAGCAGCTCGTGCATCGGGGCGGTGGAGTAGGAGAAGTGCAGCGGAACTGGCCGTTCGGTGGAGCTCACGATGGCGGTGCGTCGTCCCGTACGGCGGCTGAGATCGGCCTCGAATCGAGACATGTC
>JACCSH010000144.1 GCA_013813125.1 Nocardioidaceae bacterium
GGCAACTTCTCCACCGGCGGCGACGAGTGTCACATGTGCTTCCACTTCCCGGTGATGCCCCGCATCTTCATGGCCGTGAGGCGTGAGTCGCGCTATCCCATCTCCGAGATCCTCGAGCAGACCCCTGAGATTCCCGTGCACTGCCAGTGGGGGATCTTCCTGCGTAACCATGACGAGCTCACGCTCGAGATGGTTACTGACGAAGACCGTGACTACATGTGGTCCGAATACGCGAAGGACCCGCGGATGAAGGCCAACATCGGGATCCGCCGACGCCTTGCCCCTCTGCTCGACAACGACATCAACCAGATGGAGTTGTTCACCGCAATGCTGTTGTCACTGCCCGGCTCGCCGGTTCTTTACTACGGCGACGAGATCGGTATGGGCGACAACATCTGGCTTGGCGACCGCGACGGCGTGCGTACTCCGATGCAATGGACGCCGGACCGCAACGCCGGCTTCTCGACCGCTACGCCAGGCAAGCTCGCGTTACCCATGGTGATGGACCCAGTCTTCGGTTATCAGGCCGTCAACGTGGAGGCGGAACTACAGAACACCTCATCCCTACTGCACTGGATGCGGCGCATGATCCATGCGCGCAAACAACACCCAGCCTTCGGGCTCGGAACGTTCACCGACCTCGGCGGCAGCAATCCCAGCGTCTTCTCCTTCAGCCGCCGATTCGGTGACGACACCGTCTTGTGCGTCAACAACCTCTCTCGTTTTCCGCAACCCGTCGAGCTCGACCTACGCCGATGGGAGGGCAGCGAGCTCATTGAGATGATCGGCCACGTCCAGTTCCCGAGAATCGGAGAGCTGCCCTACCTGCTCACGCTGACCGGTCACGGGTTCTATTGGTTCTTGATCTCGCGACCCGAGGGAGCCCTGCCGGTGTGAATGCCGACCTGCACGAACACCTGACGTCGTACCTGACCAACCAGCGCTGGTTCGGTGGCAAGGGCCGCGAGTTCTCCGTCGTGGCCGTCCACCCACTGCCCTGGCTGCCGAGCGACGAGGTCCGCGCGCGCATCGAGATCGTCACCGTCGCCTACGACGACGGGGAGCACGACAGCTATCAAGTGCCGCTCGCCTACCTCGACGAGGTGGACCCGACTTTGGTCCATGCCCTGGTGGGTGCGGTCGAGTCGCCCGATCTCGGCGAGGTGGTGGCCTACGACGCCGTCCACCTCAAGAGCGTGACGGCGGCCCTGCTGGTCGGCTTCCGAGGCGTCGAAGAGGAAACCCGACGCCGGGACGAAGCGGCAACCAGGCGGCTAGGTGGGGATGTCACTGGAGATGGGCGCGGTCAGACGAAGTTGCCACCCGGCGGGTTGGACGAAGCAACACAGCCCAGGTTTGTGGTGGTCGACGGCGCGGAGCTGCCAGAGGCCTCCGATGTAGGCACCGTCAGCAGCGCCGACCAGTCCAACACCTCGGTCATCTACGGCGAATCGGCCATCCTCAAGCTGTTTCGGCGGATCAGTACCGGAAGCAACCCCGACATCGAGATCCACGAAGCCTTGACACGGCACCAAAGCGACCACATCGCGGCCCTGCTGGGATGGATCGAGGCGCAGTGGGTCGACCAGGCGGGTGTCGCTCAGGTCGGTCAGCTCGCCATGCTTCAGGCCTTCCTGCGCACCGCGACCGACGGCTGGCATCTCGCCCTGACGAGCATGCGGGACCTTCTCATCGAGGCGGATCTCCACCCGGACGAGGTCGGAGGTGACTTCGCCGCTGAGGCAGAGCGACTCGGCGCCGTCACCGCCGACATACACCTTGACCTCGCGTCGGTGTTCGACACTGCGACCTTGGCGGCTGACGATCAACGCGACCGTGCCGCTGGGATGGTACGGCGACTCGACACGGCAGTCACCGCGGTCTCGGAGCTCGCCGTCTACGCCGATGCGCTTCGAGCCCACTTCGACGCCCTCGCGTCACTCGACCAGTCCCTGCGGGTGCAGCGCATCCACGGGGATCTGCACCTCGGCCAGGCTCTGCGCACTGTTAATGGCTGGAAGTTGATCGACTTCGAGGGTGAGCCTCTGAGGCCCTTGGCCGATCGCGTTACCCTCGACTCCCCGTGGCGCGATGTCGCTGGGATGGTGCGCTCGTTCGACTATGCAGCCGGTGCGACGCTCCACCAGTTCGGCGAGAACGTCCAGCTGAGCTACCGAGCCGACGAGTGGGCCCAGCGCAACCGAACGGCGTTCCTGTCCGGTTACACGTCCGTGGCGGGCGAAGGTGGCTCCGCGGAGCAGATTGCGCTGCGCGCCTACGAGACCGACAAGGCCGTGTACGAAGTCGTCTACGAGTCCCGCAACCGCCCCACCTGGGTGGCCATTCCACTCGCGGCAGTGGCGCGCCTTGCCGCCCAGGAGGACTGACATGGATGCTCAGCCGAAGCCCATCCCGATAGCTGTGGCAGAGCTCGACAGGCTGGTGGCTGGACTGCACTCCAGTCCTCACGACGTCCTCGGGCCACATGTTGCCGGAGGGGCGGTCACCATCCGGACGATGCGCCCTATGGCAACGTCGGTGAACATAAGAGTCGGCGCGGACGTGATCGAGATGACCCACGAGCACGAGGGAATCTGGGTCGGGGTCGTGACACAGCCGGAGGTCAGCGACTATCGCCTCGAGGTGGAGTATGCCGACCACGGCACACAGGTCGTCGACGACCCGTATCGTTTCCTGCCCACGGTTGGCGCGATGGATCAACACCTCATCAACGAGGGCCGCCACGAGCAGCTGTGGACTGTCCTCGGCTCACACGTCCGGAGCTATGACACGCCGGCCGGCGGAGTCAGCGGGACGTCCTTTGCGGTGTGGGCTCCCAACGCTCGGGGAGTCCGAGTGGTTGGCGACTTCAACTACTGGGACGGCCGTGCGCACCCGATGAGGCAGCTGGGGTCATCCGGCGTCTGGGAGATCTTCGTTCCCGACGTCGGCGATGGGACCATGTACAAGTTCGCGGTCTGCGGCGCCGACGGCGCCTGGCGGGAGAAGGCTGATCCGCTCGCCCAACGCAGCCAGGTGCCTCCCGAGCGCGCGTCGATAGTGTTCACCTCGTCGTACGAATGGTCAGACGACGCGTGGATCGCCCAGCGGTCCGATCGCCCCGACCGGATGCCGATGAGCGTCTACGAGGTTCATCTCGGCTCGTGGCGCAAGGACCTCAGCTATCGTCAGTTGGCCGACGAGCTCGTCGCCTACGTGTCGGAGCTCGGCTTCACTCATGTCGAGCTGCTCCCGGTCATGGAGCACCCGTTCGGAGGCTCATGGGGATATCAGGTGACGTCCTATTTTGCCGCAACGTCTCGCCTCGGCAGTCCTGACGACCTGCGATTCCTCGTCGACCGACTGCACGGAGCAGGCATCGGCGTCATCCTCGACTGGGTGCCGGCGCACTTCGCCACTGACGACTGGGCGCTCAGGCGGTTCGACGGCACTCCCCTTTACGAGCATGCGGACCCCGCAAGGGGCGAACACCCAGAGTGGGGAACCTATATCTTCGACTTCGGCCGGGCGGAGGTCCGCAACTTCCTGGTGGCCAACGCCGTGTTCTGGCTCGAGCAGTTTCACGCCGACGGGCTTCGTGTCGACGGGGTCGCCTCCATGCTCTATCTCGACTACGCGCGAAAAGACGGTGAATGGACTCCGAACATCTACGGCGGCCGGGAAAACCTCGAGGCTGTCACGTTTCTGCAGGAGTTCAACGCAACCTGCTACAAGCGGGTGCCGGGCACCATCACGATCGCCGAGGAGTCGACCGCCTGGCCTGGAGTTACGCGCCCCACTCACATTGGCGGGCTCGGGTTCGGCTTCAAATGGAACATGGGCTGGATGCACGACACGCTCAGCTACATGAGCTTGGACTCCATCTACCGCCAGTACCACCACCAGGAGATGACGTTCTCGATGG
>JACCSH010000155.1 GCA_013813125.1 Nocardioidaceae bacterium
GGTCTCCATTTTGCGGCAGGGCTGTTACCTGATCGCGTCGATCCATACTGCCCTCGACGACTCTCAGATGATCCGGTTCCAAAAGGACCTGATCGCCCAGATCGGCCAGCATCGGTCCCGTGGGGTCGTCATCGACGTGGCTGCCCTTGACGTCTTGGACTCGTTCGGGTCCAAGACGCTGCGCAATATCGCTGAGATGGCGCGTCTGCGTGGGGCGACGACGGTGATTGTTGGCATCCAGCCTGATGTGGCGTTCGCGATAGTGGAGCTCGGGATGGGGACGGGGTCGGTGTACACCGCCTTGGATCTTGAAGAAGGCTTGGAGTACCTCAACAGCATCGTGCCCAAGACGGCCGCCGCGATCGGTGCGTCCAGTCACTTCTTGGAATGACAGCCCTGAGAACATTTCACTCATGAACGAGGTGCGACAAGGTATCGCACGACCGTCGTCAGCCTTGGAGAAAGGAGAACCGAACGTCACGGGTGGAGTTGTCGACGTTGAGGTCGACCAAGCAGATGCTCTGCCAGGTGCCGAGTGCCAACCGCCCGTCCAGCACGGGCACGGAGGCGTACGGCGCAATCAGGGCGGGCATGACGTGCGAGCGGCCATGACCGGGGCTTCCATGTCGGTGCTTCCAACGATCGTCGGCCGGTAGCAGGTCGCGCAGTGCCGCAAGCAGGTCGTCATCGCTGCCTGCGCCCGTCTCGAGTATCGCCAGCCCCGCCGTCGCGTGGGGGACGAACAGATGCAGCAAGCCGTCGCCTCGTCCGTCAACGAACTGCTGACAGTCGGGCGTCAGATCCAGGACCAGGTCGGCGTTGCCGGTGTGGTAGCTGCGGGTGTCGGAGCGCATGGACCAATCGTGGCAGTTGGCCCATAGTGCAGGGGCCACTGGGCACGATCCGCGGTCAGGGGCGTGATCCGGGCCTAGGTGAAACGGTGGTCGGCAGCTCGTTCAGCCAGGCGACCCAACCGAATCGGGTTCGATCGAGCCGAGCTGGTGCTGATATGTCGGATAGTTGCGCCGAGACCCGCAGGTGAGCAGGTGCGCTTCCCCGGGTGTACGGCGAAGCGTGACCACCCATCGCTGCCCGCCGTGCAGGAACACAGCCTCGGTGATGTCGGCGCGAAGCGACTGAGATTCCAACCGGATCGCCTTCAGTCCGGTTTCGCCAAGGTGGCGGCGAAGGTAGATCTCCGCTGCCTGGACGGCGAATCCGTATCCGCAGCGCCCGCGCAGGTGGTGGAGATGGATATGGCCGCTGCGGTGCTGGGTTGCCAGCGCCGACGCCGCGCGGGGGTCCAGGTGGCCGTAGTAGAGGCCATCGGGCAACACCAAGACGTTGCCTGCGAACCGGTCGCCTCCGATGTGCGACACCTCCCACGACTGGTCGGGATGTGATGCGGCGAGCGCCCGCGCAATGGGCCGGCCTTGTTCAGCGCAGCACGGGTCGTGCTTTCCATGGGTGCAGGTAAGAAAGATCGGGGTGTCTGTGGCGGCTAGCCCAGCCGACCGTCCGCTCGCCAGGCCCTCGAGATCGAGGTCGAGAACGTGGTGGGGGTTGTCCAGCTCTGCTGTCTGCATCCAAGCAAGGTGCGGATCGGCGTACGCGGCGAAAACCCTTGTCGACGCGGGGTTCGAGCGCCCGTGTCGCCGGATCAGAAGCGGCCGGATGCCGAGCGGGTGGACTCTGTCGAGCAGGTCGGCGGTCAGCCGCTTGGGAAGTCGGCAGTCGCGTACGGCGTCCACCCCCCACGGCCCGGAGTCCTCGATGAGCAGGAAGGCCATCACTGTGGATGCCGTGCCGAGCAGGGGCTCGGACCGGGCCAGGCTGCTCGCCGAGCAGCGGAACTCCTGGCTCAACCCTGCACCTGCAGCAGTCCTTCGCGCACGAGCCGACGGGTGAGCACCAGACGGCTTTCGAGGTCGAGCCATGCCGCCAGATCCGACGGCCGCAAGGCATCGTGTTCGCGGACGTACTCCATCGGGTCGGCCAGCCGCGACGGCACGAGCAGTTCTCGGTCTCCCAACAGAACGTGGAGGCGGTCGGTTGCTTGCCGCGTCACGCAAACACTGCCGCTGCGTCGGCGCAGCAGGGTGTCATCTTGAATCTCGTGGAGCACGAGACGGTCGCGCAGTGCACCGGGCAGGTGTGAACTGCGGGTGGTGAGGAACTCGTTGGCCGCAGAGTGCGCCGCCGCGTCAGCGTCCACGGATGCGATGGCGCTCGCGAGTTCAGCCAACCTGCTGGTGAGCCCGTCTGCAAGGTCGCGCGGGTCGTCGAGATACCCCGCCGGGAGCGACTCGTCAAGGCTGGCGGCGGCCATCGTCCGCGCGGTGATCCGGTCGAGAGCCTGCCGCCAGGTGATCTGGTTGATCCCAACGGTGACATGAAGGGACGCGTCGTCTTGCGTACGAGCGGCATGCGGGGTGCCTGTGGGCAGGTACATGCTGGTGCCGGGTTCGAGCATGATCGAGTGCTCACCGGCGTCATGGTGAACCTCCCAGAGTTTCTTGCCGTGGGTCTGGAGCACGAATACGTCATGGGTGTCGCTATGCAGGGCGAAGCCCTGGGAACCTGGCGGGGTGAGATACGCGTTGGCTTGACACGGGTGCCCCAGCCCGAGTTCGAGACTGCGAACCAGCTCGGTCAATGGCGGCCAGTACCGGTGCAACCCTTGCAGGACCAAGGTCGCACCGCTCTCGAAAAGGTCCAGCACCTTCCGGGCGTCGATCAGACCGGTGAGGGGTGCACCGGCGAGCGTCGCCGACCGGGTGAACTGGCTGCTCGGCAGGACATTCCCGTTCTGCGCAATACGCAGAGATGGGGTCCGCATCGCGGTACTGGTGAGCAGGTGGTCTACGTCGTCGAGGCTGAGCAGCGAGACGAGGTCGGAGGGTGAAGCCTTGTGCACATGTACGCGGGCCGCCCATACCTTGTCGATAAAGGTCTGGGCGTCACCACTGAGTAGTCGCAGAGCGTCCAAAGCTCAGCCGTCGGTGGCGTCACCGTCGTCTGCGTCGGTTCCGTCGGCATCGGTTCCATCTGCGTCGGTTCCGTCTGCGTCGGTTGCGTCGGCGTCGGTCTGACTAGAGCTCACGTCCTCGCCTCCGACGGTTCCCATATCCTCGTCGCGTAGTGGCTCGTCAGGGGTGGTGGTCATGACGCTTTCTCCTCGCCTCGGGACAGTATCTGCGTCAGGCTACCGCGAGCAGCCGCAACCCGCGCCTGGCACCCGTAAAGGATCGCCGAGTCGGGAAAGCAGTCCCACCTACGGCTGACTCTGCGTACGATCACCACTACCTGAGGCATCAACCACTCGGGTAGCGAGGGCATGGAGTGACAATGTGGAACAGCCGGGCTGCGAAAGCGGGACGTCGGCGGGATGGCCTCAGCCGTCGGGTCAAGCTGCTGTCACTCATTATCGCGGGGCTGGTGGTGGGGGCGACTCGAATGTCCGAAGCTGCACCGGCTGAACCCGAGGTAGCTGTTCCTGCCAGGACAGCGCCTAAGCCCCCGGCGCTACTGCCAGACCTGACGCCGCTGCGGGCCAAGGACATGGCTATAGAGATGACTGAACGGCATCGGCGGCTGCGTTTCACTGCTGGGCTCGCCAACATCGGCCGCGGCGCCCTGGAGGTTCGGCCCGACAACCGGAGGCGTTGCGGTAGGGCTGAGCGGCACGCCTCTCAGGTCATCTACCGAGACGTCGACGGCGACGGGCGCTTCATCCGAAACCAGGACACC
>JACCSH010000196.1 GCA_013813125.1 Nocardioidaceae bacterium
CGGCGAGCCGCACCCTTGCCGAACTCGTTGCGGGACTCGGCCTGGATCTTGACCTCTGACGACACGGGGCAACTCCTTGAACGTGCTGAGCGCGGGGTCAGCGGCAGATGGTGGTAGTGGATGAGAACGACGGCAGGTGCTGGGCGACGGCTCACGGGAGGTCCACGACGCAAGCTGTGTACGTCACGGTGGTGCGCTCCCCTGCCGAGGCAACTTGTCGATCTTACCCGCGCTCCTGCGACGGAGGGAAATCCGACCCGATTGGCTAGGCGTTGCCGTCGAACAGACTCGTGACCGAGCCGTCCTCGAAGACCTCGCGGATAGCTCGGCTGATCAGCGGGGCAATGGACAAGGTGGTCAGCTTGTCGAACTCGCTGTCTGGCGAGATGGGCAGCGTGTTGGTGACAATGACCTCCCTGGCACCGGAGTTTTTGAGGCGGTCAACGGCGGGCCCGGACAAGATGGCGTGGGTGGCGGCGATGACGACGCCGGACGCTCCGGCTGCCATCAAGGCATCTGCGGCCTTCACGATGGTGCCACCCGTGTCGATCATGTCGTCGACCAGGATGCACACCCGGCCGGCGACCGCCCCGACAACCCGGTTGGCAATCGACTCGTTCGGACGGTTCATGTCCCGCGACTTGTGTACGAAGGCCAGCGGCGCGCCGGCCAGTCGCTGTGACCATTGTTCGGCCACTCTGATCCGTCCGGCATCGGGCGAGACGACCGCGAGGTCCTCTCGCCCATAGTGCTGGGAGACATATTCCGACAAGAGCGGCAACGCCATCAGGTGGTCGACGGGTCCGTCGAAGAAACCCTGAATCTGGGACGAGTGCAGATCGACGCAGATCAGCCGATCCGCTCCCGCCGTCTTGAACAGGTCGGCCATCAGCCTCGCGGATATCGGTTCGCGACCGCGGTGCTTCTTGTCCTGACGGGCATAGCCGTAGAAAGGCTGTACGACGGTGATGCGCTTGGCGGACGCCCGCTTGAGCGCGTCGACCATGATCAGGTGCTCCATGATCCACTGGTTGACCGGCGCAGTGTGGCTCTGCATCACGAACGCGTCGCTGCCCCGCACCGATTCTTCGAAGCGCACATAAATTTCGCTGTTCGCGAAGTCGTACGCCGCGTTGGGCACCAACTCGGTCCCTAGAAGTTCGGCCACCTCCTCGGCCAGGTGGGGGTGGGCCCGGCCCGAGAAGAGCATGAGGTTCTTTTCGGTTGCCCGCTTGACGCCTGTCACGGTGATCCCTCCTCGTTACGAGTCTGCCCGGCGGCCTTGGCGGCCGACGAGCCGGGCCGTTTGCGTTCCACCCAGCCTTCGACGTGTCGCTGTGAACCGGTACTGACAGCGAGCGCACCGGGCGGCACATCTCTTCGAACCACCGTGCCAGCCCCCGTGCTGGCCCCGTCACCGATGTCGACGGGAGCCACAAAGGTGTTGTTGGCACCGGTGGAGCAATGTGCGCCGATTCGAGTGTGGTGCTTGTTCACTCCGTCGTAATTGGCGAAGATCGTTCCGGCACCGATGTTCGTGCCTGCTCCGATTTCAGCATCACCGACGTACGACAGGTGCGGCACCTTGCCGCCCTCGTCGATCACGGCGTTCTTGGTCTCGACGAATGTGCCGATCTTGCCTCCTGCCGCGATCACAGTGCCGGGACGCACGTAGGCGAAGGGTCCCACCACGACCTTGGGTCCGAGGACAGCACCGAAACCGTGAGTGCGCACGACCTGTGCATGCGGCCCCACCGTCACATCGGTGAGGGTGGTGTCCGGTCCGATCACAGCACCAGTGCTCACCACGGTGTTCCCATGCAGTTGCACACCGGGACGAAGCGAGACGTCTGGGGCAAGCTCGACGGTGACGTCGACCCAGGTGCTGGCCGGGTCAATGATCTCGATGCCGTCGCCCATCCAACGGTCCAGCACGCGGCGGTTGAGCTCACCACCGAGGCTGGCCAGTTGTTGACGGGTGTTGACTCCCTCCGTCTGCCACAGGTCGTCTGTCGTGAGTGTCCCTATCCGGCGACCGTCGGCGACGGCGATAGACACCACATCGGTGAGGTAGACCTCCCCAGCCGCGTTGTCCGTTCTCACTCGGCCCAGTGCGTCGCGCAGCGCCACCAGGTCGAAGGCGAAGATGCCCGAGTTGATCTCGCTGATCTGCCGCTGCTCGGGCGAAGCATCCTTCTCCTCCACAATCGCAGCGACCGCGCTATCTGCGTCGCGAACGACCCGGCCATACCCGAAGGGGTCTGGCAGGTGCGCCGTCAGAATGGTTGCCGCGTTCCCCTCGGCACGGTGCCGCGCAGCTAGCTCAGCCAGGGTGTGCGTCGTCTGCAGCGGCACGTCGCCATACGTGACGATCACGGTGCCGGCAGTCCCTGCTGGCAACACTTCGAGTGCGACCTGCACCGCATGGCCGGTGCCGCGCTGCTCCGTCTGTACGGCGAGCAACGCGTGCGCATCCAACCCGCGGACATGCGGCTCGACCATCTCACGACCGTGCCCGACGACGACCACCAAGAAGTGGGGCTGCAATCCTCTGGCGGCGTCCAGGACGTGCCCGACGAGGCTGCGGCCACCGATCGAGTGCAAAACCTTGGGAATCGCTGACTTCATCCGGGTGCCACCACCTGCCGCCAGCACGATGACTGCGGCGAGACGGTCTGACACGTGCACTCCTCGCGGTTGTGCTCCCCTGCCTGGCTTCGATCCAGGACCTCAAGCTTCAAAGGCTCGCGGGCTGCCGGGTTACCCCACAGGGGATTGCCTGGTGTGCTCCAGTTAACGGCGCACCCCTGCGCATCGACAGTCTGCCATGAGGCCGCCTCGCCCACGAAGTCGGCAATCCCGTGATTGCGAGTTACGGGACCGTAGGTTACGGTAGCGTAGGTATTTCCCTCCGGCTTGTTCGCTCCCCCGCACATGCACCTCGCTCGACTTGAAGGATTGTCCGATGACACCAGCCATCGCCGTCGCCGCTCCGCCGAACACAGAATTGGAGGGACCCGGGATCTCCAGCCCGGCCCCGCCAGGCAGAGAAGATCTCGAACCGGTCGGTCCCGAGACACAGAGCTTCAAAGAGCGCTTCGCCCTGGCCCTTTTCATCGTGTTCCCATTCTTGGCGATCGTTGCCGCGGTGCCGGTCGCCTGGGGTGGATGGCTCGGCTGGCACGACGTCGTGATCGCTGTCTCCATGTACGCAGTGACCGGTCACGGAATCACCGTCGGGTTCCACCGTCTGTTCACGCATAAGTCGTTCAAGCCCAACCGGGCTGTCAAGATCACCTTGGCCATCGCCGGCTCGATGGCCATCCAGGGTTCGGTCACTCGCTGGGTGGCAGATCACCGCAAGCACCACAAGTTCTCCGACCGCGAAGGGGACCCGCACTCACCGTGGCGCTACGGCGACACCATCCCGGCCCTGATGAAGGGTCTCTTCTACGCCCACATGGGCTGGTTGTTCGACCAGGACCAGACTCCGCAACGCCAGTACGCTCCCGATCTTCTCAAGGACCGCGATGTCCTACGCATCTCGAAGGCTTTCCCCCTCCTGGTCGTCGCAACCCTGGTCCTGCCGGCCGTTGTCGGAGGCATCTGGTCGATGTCATGGCAGGGTGCGGCCACCGCCTTCTTCTGGGGGGCGCTTGTGCGCATCGGTCTGCTTCATCACGTGACCTGGTCGATCAACTCCATCTGCCACGCGGTCGGACAGCGCCCCTTCAAGTCCCGCGACAAGTCGGGCAATGTCTGGTGGCTCGCGATTCCCTCGATGGGCGAGTCGTGGCACAACTTGCACCACAGTGACCCGACCTGTGCGCGCCATGGTGTGCTCCGAGGCCAGATCGACACGTCGGCGCGCGTCATCTGGATTCTCGAGAAGCTCGGCTGGGTGTCGGCGGTGCGCTGGCCGGTCAAGGAACGTCTTGAGGCCAAGCGCGTCGTACGGGCCGGCGTCTGACGAGCCGCTCGGTGATGAAGAAGTGAGTGGCGTCAAACCCAAGAGTCATCCCCGAGCACGTATGACCAGTGCGGAGCGGCGTGAACAGCTCATCGACATCGCGCGCGGATTGTTTGCCGAGCGCGGGTTCGAAGGCACCGCGATCGAGGAGATCGCCTCGAGAGCCGAAGTCTCCAAACCCATCGTCTACGAGCACTTCGGCGGCAAAGAGGGTCTGTACGCCGTCGTGGTCGATCGCGAGATCTTGCAGCTGCTCTCCATGATGCGGTCGTCGCTCACGGCGGGAAACCCTCGCGATCTGCTCGAACAAGCCGCTTTCGCGTTTCTCGACTACATCGAGGATTCGACGAACGGCTTCCGAATCCTCGTCCGTGACTCGCCGCTCGGGTCTGAGTCTGGCTCGTTCGTGTCCATCATCGGTGAGGTCGCCTCAAGGGTCGAGTACATCTTGGCCGCCGAGTTCGAGGCCCGAGGCTTCGATGCGCAGTACGCCCCCATGTATGCACAGATGCTCGTCGGCATGGTCGGCGCCACAGGGCAGTGGTGGCTGGACGAGCGCAAGCCCAGCAAGGCTGAGGTGGCTTCCCATCTCGTCAACTTGGCGTGGAACGGCTTGTCGGGCCTCGAACAATC
>JACCSH010000197.1 GCA_013813125.1 Nocardioidaceae bacterium
TCCCCGTACTGTGCCGAAAACTGGCATCTGCCGTGTGAGTTATCCACAGCCGCGGGGTTGCGGCAGGATAGCGGGCGCTACCGGGTCCGATTCGGGAATTGTTCATGTGCGCGAAAGCGGGGTCAGAACCTGCGACTCCGGTGCCACAACCGTTCACATGAACACCTAATCGTGTGGAGGTGTCGGGAGGGGATGCTCTTGTTGGTCGTCCTGGGCTGCCGAAGCTCAGGTCTCAAACGCGCGCTCGCAATCGTTCACATGCGCGCAAGAGGTCGCTCGCACCGCCGTGGCCCCCCGGATCGTTCATGTGCGCGGAGAGGTGAGCGCTTCGAGAGACGCTCAGCCGCGGGAAAGGGCTACGCTCCGTCTCCGGTTTCGAGCCAACCACGGAAAGCTTCGAGGTTCCGCGTCGACTCGCCACGGCTCCGGCGCCACTCCCACTCCTTGCGAATGGACGTGGCAAACCCGAGTTCAAGGATCGGATTGAAGGACTCGTCGGCAGAGGTGAGGGTCGATCCGAGGAGGTGGTCCAACTCCACCTCCGTCACGGCGGAGAGCGGGAGGCGGCCCTCGAGGTAGATGTCGCCGTTATGGTCGATCGCGAAGGCGACGCCTCCCAGTCTCAGGTTGCGGCTCAGCAACCAGCGGTAGACGCCCGCGTGGTTCTCGTCAGGGTTACGGCATACGAACGCGTGAACTGCCAATGAGTGATCGCCCACCACCAGCTGGCAAGGCGTCGACAGCTTTCGCTCCCCCGGCAGGTCGAACGCAAAGATGCCAGGGCGAGGTGAGGCGAACTCCAAGTCACCGGCGGCAAGAACTTTCTGGACGACAACGAGGGCCGTCTCTCGAACCGACGTACGCCTCGTTGGCTGCGATGGGGACGCCGGCATCAGCCAACGCTAACCCAAGGCACAGAACCGGCCCTATGTGGCGAAGGCACAGAACCGGCCCTATGTGGCAAGCGCCAACGGTTCGGCCTCCATCAAGACCGCAGCGGCTTGGTAGGCCTCGAGCGTGCGAGTCGACGTGCGGGCCCATCCGAACTTGGAGGCGTGCACCGCGCCGGCAGCACCAAGGCGACGGAGCTCGGCATCGTCTGCGAGAAGCCGGCCGATCACGCGGGCGTAGTCGGCGGGGTCGTGGCCCGGCACGAGAACCCCGGTCTCCCCGTCGACCACCGCGGTCGCCAACCCACCCACGTCGGCAGCGACTACAGCTGTCCCGCAGGCTTGCGCCTCGATGGCCACCAACCCGAAGGACTCGTTGTACGACGGCACGACCACCAGCGACGCTGCCCGGTAGTAGTCGGCCAGCCGAGACTGTTCGACTGGTGGTACGAACAAGACGACGTCATCGATGCCCAGATCCGCGGCAAGCTCGAGCAGCGAATGGGGCGCATCAAGTCCACTGCCTGACGGCCCCCCCACGATGGGCACAACGAGCCGCTTCCGCAGGTCCGGCTGGCTCCGCACGAGTTGGGCAGCGGCCTTCAGCACCACGTCGGGCGCCTTCAGCGGCTGGATTCTTCCCGCGAACAACAGCACCAACGCGTTCGGCGGGAGACCAAGGCGGTGCCGAGCTGCGGCCTTTCCAGCCGGCTCCGGCCAGAAAACCCCGAGGTCGACACCGGGTGTGATGACCCGAACGCGCTCGGGCTCAGCGCCGTACAGCTGTTGAAGCTGGTCCCTTTCCGTTGACGTGCTGGCGATGATGAGGTCCGCTGCCTCGACCACCTGTTCCTCGCCGATGATCCGTGCCGTCGGTTCTGCGGTGTCGCCCTCAGCAAGCAGCGAGTTCTTGACCTTGGCCATGGTGTGCATGGAGTGCACCAGCGGCACTCCCCAACGATCGCGTGCAAGAGCGCCCACCTGACCCGAAAGCCAGTAGTGGGAGTGGATGAGGTCGTAGTAGCCGGGCTCCTGGGTGGCCTCGGTGCGCAAGACCTCGCGTGCGAAGGTGCACAGCTGGGCGGGGAGCTCAGCCTTCGTGAGTCCCTCGAGGGGGCCGGCAATGACGCGACGTACCACGACACCGGGCGTGAGCTCGACGGCTGGGTCAAGACCGCTGGAAGTGGCGCGAGTGAAGATGTCCACCTCGATTCCGGCGGCGGCGAGCTGGCGAGAGAGTTCGACGATGTAGACGTTCATCCCGCCGGCGTCACCGGTGCCCGGTTGGTCGAGCGGACTCGTGTGCACGCTCAGCATCGCCACGCGACGAAGCGACTTGTAGGGTCGCAAGAGCGCGGGACCATCGGGCAGAGTGCGGAGCATGGGGGATACCTCCGAGACAACTCAACTACCTGCCGGTCC
>JACCSH010000208.1 GCA_013813125.1 Nocardioidaceae bacterium
CCTCGATCTACACCTCGGCCAAGCCCCCCGAGTGAAGCGACCCAACCACTTCCTCTCGCCCGGCACAATGTGAACGTGGTCACGACGGACATCTTGGGTGAGCCCTTCACCAGCGAGACGCTGGTGCTGCCCGACGACTACGAAGGTCCCGTGACGGCAACCCTCGTGCACTCCCCGGCGAAGACGGCTGCCCTCCGCGGTGCCGTCCTTCACCTGCACGGATACTGCGACTACTTCTTCCAGACCGCCCAGGCCGACTTCTTCACCACCCTCGGCTTCGACTTCTACGCGATCGACCTTCGCAAGTACGGCCGTTCTCTGCTGCCTCATCAGACGCCGAACTTCTGCCTGGAGCTGAGTGAGTACTATCCCGAGCTCGACCAGGCTCTGGAGCTGATCCGGGGGCGCGACCGACACGATCGAGTGTTGCTTTCCGGCCACTCCACGGGAGGGCTGATCGCCGCGTTGTGGGCAGCCGATCGTCACCGCCAACGCGCCCCCGTCGGCGACGCGCTGATCCTCAACAGCCCGTGGCTCGACCTAGCGGGCCGCTTTTACATCCGAACCGCGGGGACGGAGGCGATTTCCCGGCTCGGCCAGCGCAGACCTTATGCAGTGGTCCCACGGTCCGTCAACGGCGTGTACGCCGAGACGCTGCACAGTGACTACCGGGGCGAGTGGACGTACGACTTCGCTTTGAAGCCCCGCGAGAGCTTCCCGGTGCGAGCCGGGTGGTTGCGGGCGATGCGGCTCGCCCACCGAACCGTGCATCGCGGTATCGAGACCGGCATGCCGGTGCTGACCCTGTGCTCGGCGCACAGCAGTGGAGCCGACAGCTGGAGCCCCGACGCAGACCGAACCGACACGGTGCTGGACGTGAAGCAGATCGCCAAGTGGTCGCATCAGCTTGGGCGCGACGTCACCTTGGTCCGAGTCCACGACGCGATCCACGACGTCTTCTGCTCCCGCCTCGACGTACGGCAGGCGGCATTCGACTCCGTCGAGCGGTGGCTTCCCTATGCGCTTGGGCACCCGGGTTGAACGCTAGCTGAAGAAGAGCAGCTGGCAGATGGCAACAACTCCCACCAAGGCGACGAAGCCTCTGAGCACCGCCGCGGGCAACCTCCGCCCGACCGATGAGCCCACGACTCCTCCGACGACGGCACCGGCTGCGATGAGCGCGGCGGCGACCCAGGCAACATCTGTCATCGCGATGAAGACCAGTCCGGCGACCCCGTTGACCAACGCTGCCAGGACGTTCTTCGCCGCGTTGATCCGCTGCAGGGTGTCCGTCATGCCCAGGCCCATCACCGCGATCAGCAGGACGCCCTGGGCTGCCCCGAAGTAGCCGCCGTAGATGCCCGTGAGACCGACCAAAACCCACACTCCCCACGACCCGTGCGCGGGAGGGTCGTCTGCGAGTTGCACGTGCCGGGTGATCCACGGCTGGGCTACGACCAGCACACAGCCGATGCCGATAAGCACCGGTACGACGGCTCCGAACGCCTCGGTCGGCAACTCCAACAAGAGCAGAGCGCCCACGACGCCGCCCAGCAGCGACGCGCTTCCGAGGCGGATCAGCCGGTCGCGCTGGCCTCGCAGCTCTCGTCGGTACCCCCAGGCACCCGCGATCGAACCTGGCACCAGCCCCACCGTGTTGGACACGTTGGCGAGCACCGGCGGGAAACCGACCGCCAGCAGGGTGGGAAACGAGATCAGTGTGCCCGAGCCGACGATCGTATTGATGGTGCCGGCGCCGATCCCAGCGACGAACACGACGACGCTCTCGAGCAGCGTCACTGACGAGGTTGGCCTGCGGGTGGCTCAGGTGGCTGTGACCGTGATGCGCCCGGCGGAATCGGCGGACCGGGCTCAGGCTGCTGGGTCGGATGAGGCGGCTGATCGGGCTGATCTGGCGAGCCGGCTTGGCTGGGTGCCCCCTGCGGTCGGAGACCGCCACCTCCGCCGCCGGTGCGAGCGGCAGCTTCGGCTGCGGCGATCGCCTCGGCGACTTGCTCATGGGCGCTGGCCAATGACTCACCGACTGCACGGTTCCCAGACTCGCCCAGGGTGCTGGCGCTGTAGTCGACTCGCTGCTTCGGACCGTCGGTGTCGGTCGGAATGCCTTGGATGGAACCGACAGCGCTCCCTAAACCCTCGAGTGCACGCCCGATCTCACTTGGGACGATCCACACCTTGTTCGCGTCACCCTGGGCGATCTTGGGCAGCATCTGAAGGTACTGATAGGCCAGCAACGCTTGGTCGGGCGATCCGTCGTGGATGGCCTGGAAGACCGTGAGGATCGCCTGTCCCTCGCCTTGGGCTCGCAGGATGCGCGACTCCCGGTCACCTTGAGCCCGCAAGATCACGGCTTCTCGGTCACCCTCGGCGGTGAGGATGGCTGACTGTTTGGCGCCCTCGGCGGTGAGGATGGCGGCCTGGCGCGAACCCTCGGCGGTCAGGATGGCCGCGCGCTTGTCACGATCGGCGCGCATCTGTTTCTCCATCGAGTCCTTGATGGACGGCGGCGGGTCGATGCCTTTGAGCTCGACCCGATTGACGCGGATGCCCCAGCGGCCCGTTGCCTCGTCGAGAACGCCGCGAAGCGACTGGTTGATGTCATCTCGGCTCGTGAGGGCTTGTTCCAACGTGATACCACCGATGATGTTTCGGAGCGTCGTCATGGTCAGCTGCTCGATCGCCTGGATGTAGTTGGCGATCTCGTACGTGGCCGCGACCGGGTTGGTGACCTGGAAGTAGATCACGGTGTCGATGGACACCACCAGGTTGTCCTCGGTGATCACCGGCTGCGGCGGGAAGGACACCACCTGCTCGCGCAGGTCGATCTGATAGCGCACCCGGTCGACGAAAGGGGTAACAATGTTGAGCCCTGCGGTGAGCGTGATGCGGTACTTGCCGAACCTTTCGACGATTCCCGCATACGCCTGCGGGACGATGCGCACCGACTTCAGCAGCACGACGATCGCCAGTACGACGATGATCCCTAGCGTGATCCACACGAACATCTGAGAAGCTCCCTGTCGTTATCTGCGAGTGTGCACTGGCTGCTGAGAAAGATGTCGACGTTCGGAGATGAACTATGGGATCGGGTAGACAACGGCGGTGGCGCCGTCGATCTGAGAGACCGCTACCTTGCTGCCGGGCTCGAGCACTTGAGACTCCTCAAGAGCACGGGCGGACCACACCTCGCCACTGAGCTTCACCCGGCCGGTGTGAGCGGTCACCCGCTCCAGGACCAGGCCACTCTTGCCGACCAGTCCCTCCGGCCCGCTCTGCAACGTCGGTGCGGCATGGAGGCGACGCACGATCGGAGGTCGCACGAAGGCGATCAGGGCGACGGAGACGGCAACGGCGATCAGGACCTGGCCGACAACAGGCACTCCGAGCAACGCAGCAAGAGAACCGGCGCCCGCACCTACTGCCAACATGAGCAGGGCAAAGTCCATGGTGGCCATCTCGGCGCCGGCCAACAGGAGCGCAGCGATCAACCATGTCTGCCAGGCATGAGACTGCAGCCACTCCATGCGAATGAGACTAGCCGAGATCGGGAAGGCACCTGAGATTCAGCCGATCAACGGCGGTGCGCGCTCGACCTCCGACGGGCGCTGAATCGTCCGTCGGACTCCTCCAGCTGCAGACCCATCCCGAAGGTATGCGAGAGCGCCTCCGCTGTCAGCGCACTTCGCAGTTCTCCAGCCTCGACGACCTTCCCAGCGCGCATCAACAACACGTGCGTGAAGCCTGGTGGGATCTCCTCGACGTGGTGGCTGACCAAGACGGTGGCAGGCGATGCAGCGTCGCTCGCGAGCACCGACAAGGTGCTGACCAGATCCTCGCGTCCACCTAGGTCCAGGCCGGCTGCCGGCTCATCCAGCAACAGGAGCTCGGGATCGGTCATCAGGCTTCGCGCGATCTGCACGCGCTTGCGCTCACCCTCACTCAAGGTGCCGAACGTCCGATGCGCCAGGTGCGCCACCCCTAACTCCGCCAACAATGCTGAGGCGCGCTCATGGTCGAGCTCGTCATACGCCTCGCGCCAACGGCCCACCACGGCGTACGACGCGGACACCACGAGGTCGCTGACCTTCTCGGACGCGGGGATGCGGTCGGCCAGCACGGTGCTCGTCAGGCCGATGCGCGGGCGCAGCTCGAACACGTCGACCGTCCCGACGACTTCGCCGAGCAAGCCGACGACGCCCTCGGTCGGATACAGGTTCGCGCTCACAACCTGCAGCAACGTCGTCTTGCCCGCTCCATTGGGCCCGAGCACCACCCAGCGCTCGTCTGCTTTGACCTGCCATGAGACAGAGCTCAACAGCCGACTTCCGCTCCGGACGACGGAGACGTCCGCGAGCTCAACGACCGTCTCGGCCATGGATACTCCTTGACAGGTTCATGAGATGTTCGACTCCAAACCTATTGCACCTCCGCGCGCTGCGATCCTCCTCGTAGGCTCG
>JACCSH010000220.1 GCA_013813125.1 Nocardioidaceae bacterium
TCGATGCTGACGCCAACCCGAACCTCGCCGTCGCACTCGGACTGTCGCCCGGCGACGCGGCGGGCCTTGGCCCGGTCCCGTTCGAACTGGTATCTCGGCGGCTTGGTGGCGCGGCCCTGACCGAATCTCTCGATGAGGTACTCGGCCGATTCGCTCTTGTTGGCCCCGATGGGGTCCGACTGGTCGGTATGGGTGCTCCTACTCACGCGGGCGAGGGCTGCTTGTGCTCGGCGCACGCAGTCGTCTCCGCGGTGCTGGAGGATCTCGGCGGTCGGCCGGACATGCTTGGGGTGATCGACATGGAGGCCAGCCCTGAGCACCTGAGCCGCGGCACGGTCAAGCACACTGACGTGCTGGGCCTGGTCGCCGAGCCCTACTACCGATCGCTGGAGACCGTACGACGAATGGCGGCGTTGGCCGCCCAGCTATCCATCCCGAGCGTTGTAGTGATAGCGAACAAGGTCCGCTCTCATGCAGACGGCGATGCTGTGGCTGAGTTCTGCAACCGGCACGGGCTTGCGATGGTTGGCGTAGTGCCGTGGAGCGACGATGTGCTCGCCGCGGATCGAGCCCGTATCCCGCTGGTGGACTGGGGAGGCGCAGGTGATGTGGTGGAGGCGATCTCAGCGGTCTGCTCCCGACTGGAACTGCCCGGTCACGCGTCTCAGGGCGTCTCGGCGGATGCGGGCTCGACTACCCCCAGTAGCCGATGCTGCCGATGAAAACCAGCAGTTGCCTTAGGTCATCGACGCTTCGCGTCGGCGGGGACGGCGGTGACCACGAGGTTGTGGGTGTAGAGACCAACTGATCGGTTGAACGATCCGCCGCATGTGATGAGCCTCAGGGTGGGTCGTCCGCGCTCGCGATAGACCTTTGTCGACGGGAAGCTCGCCCGAGGGTAAAGGGTCGCGTCGGTGACGCGAAACGTTGCCTTGGTGCCGTCGGCGCGGCGGACATGGACAAGGTCGCCGATGTTGATGGACGACAGTTGATAAAAGACTGCTGGGCCGGTGGGTGAGTCGACGTGACCGACGAGGACGGCTGAGCCTGGCGCGCCGGGTGATGGTCCGTCTCGCCACCAGCCGACGTCGGCATAGTCGGTTGGGACCTGCAAGGTCCCGCCTATGACGTTGAGCTCCACCAGATCTTCTTTTAGCGCGATGCTCGGGACGCTGACGTGGGTGGGCGGTGCGACTTGGCGGGGCCGCTGCGCGCCGGGTTGAGCAGGTCGGGAGTTCTTCCCGGGGCGTTGTGAGTCGTCTTGGCGACGAGGTCGCGAGGTCGGCTTCTGGCTATCGGGTGTCTTGCGCAGGGTTCGGTATTCGACTGGAACAACGAGGCGTTGTCCAATCTCCAACCCGGCTGACTCCAGCGAGTTGAGCCGGACGATCCGTTCGACCGTATCCTGTCGATCCGCGTTGGGCGCGATAGCAGCAGCGATCTTCCAGAGGCTGTCGCCCTTCGCCACGGTGACGAACCGCTCCAAGGCTTTCCACGGTTCGCGGTCAGGGTTGGACTTGTCCTTGGGCTTGTCGTGCCCAAGCCCGCCGCCAGCCCGCCGCACGTCAGGGTCTGGTGCCGGCAGTGCTGCGCCGACCGGTGGGCGGATCTCGCCCGCGGTGGCCTGCGGCAACTGCCGTTCGTTGGAGCCGAAGAGATAACCCGACGCGAAGACCAGGGCGAACGATACGCAACCAATGGCGGCACCAAGAAGGAGCCGAACGAGCTTGTGGTGACGGGCAGGCGATTGCCCACCCGTCACCACATCGCTACTTGTCATTCGATTAGCTACGGACTTCCTGGCGACCGCGACGCAGCAACATCACGCCAACGCCACCGAGCCCGAGGCCCAGGAGCGCCGCAAGCAAAGCGAGCGACGGCAGCTGGTTGTCTCCTGCCGGTGCCGAAGTGCTGGCAGCGCCTTCAGTTGCCGTGCCACCGCCACCAGCCCCGACCGGACCGGAAGGAGCAGAAACACCCGAACCGGAGTGCGGCAGAGCGACATACGGGAACGTCGACTCGAACGCGAGATCGTTGCCGTCAACGCCGTCTCCGGCAGCCAAAGCCTCAACGAGCTTGCCCGTACGGACAGCACCCTCGAGTGCCTGCAGCTCGATGTCGACCACGTCGTCGGTAAGCCGGCGACCGTTGGGGAAGCCCTGAGTGTCGCCAGCCAGCACGCCGAGCCGGTTGGGTTCACCGGTCGGTGCGATTGAGGTGTTGAGCCTCAACAGCTCAGCTGGCTGAACTTCGCCCTTGGGCA
>JACCSH010000214.1 GCA_013813125.1 Nocardioidaceae bacterium
CTGAAGAGTTCGTCGGAGCGCCGTTGGCCGCCCGACTCCGTGATCGTCGTAGGGTGGAACGGCGCAGAACGGCTCGGAACTTCCGGCCAGCAACGGGCCTCGCCATACCTCGGAACGAGCGGAGAACGACATGAGGAATACCAACGCAGCGACGAGAGCGCGGCCGCGTCGGCATCGGGAGGGTGCGACGGCTCGCGGCGTTGCCACAACTGCTGTCATGGCATTTTTGTTGATCGCGGGGTTAGCCGGTTGCGGGGATCCCGACGGTGGTGGCGGAGGCGGAGGCTACGTCGCGCAGCGGAACTACCTTGGTGAGTAGAAGTTTCGCTCCCACCGGTGTCTCTTGAACACAGCAAGCTGCTCGGCTGTCAGCCGCCGACTATCGCTGGTGGCGGCGTTGCGCTCAAAACGTTGCGCACGCTCCGCATGCCGGCGATGACGGTCGAGACGGGAGGCGCCTCTAGGACGTAGCGCAGCGCCATGTCAGCGATCTGTTCCCTGTCGATGCCGAGGTCGGCGACCAGGGCGTTCACTCGGCGCTCTACCTGCGCCGCGCGGTCTCCGGCGCGGCGGTTCTTGTGTGTCGTGGCTACCCAAGGTCTCGGCGCCGCAGAGCGGAAGACCCGTCGGTCGTATCGTGGAGACGAAGGGACTCGAACCCTCAACCCCTGCCTTGCAAAGGCAGTGCTCTGCCAGTTGAGCTACGTCCCCGAGTGGGTCATCGAGGAAAAACGAAATGGTCAGTGAGCCGGAGTCACCGGGGCAGTCGCCTCTGCCCACAAAGCTGCCTCGTTGTCGCTCCTACTGGCCATCTTGTCGCGCACCACCTTTGCGACCGCGCCGACCACGATGACGGAGAGAAGTTTCTTCAACAAGAGGCCCCCTACGGGTGTCATGCAACGCTGGCTTGGCACCTCGCGCTGATCGACTTCGCATCAGCCGCACATGGCAGGTGCCGGGTGTGGCGGCCATGACTTTATCAAGTAAGCCAGGCAGCCCGTCCGGGTGTTGGCCGATGCTCTTGGAACCCAATGGAGAGCACCGGCCTCAGGGCAACTTCATTGAGGGATGCTCACAACTGTCGGAGCCCAGTTGGGCGCAGGATCCACAGCCCGCTATTGATGTCGCTGGCGTAGATGAGGTCACTGGATCGATCGGGGTAGACGCCCCACACGATTGGTACCGGCGGGAAGAAACCTGTGGGGTCCTCTGTTGGTGGGGGAACGAACTGACCCAGCTTCATAGGGTTTCGCCGATGTTCCAGCGACCACCACACGATGCCGTCGCTGTACCAGGAGGAGAACATCTGCGTGCCCTCCGGACCGGCACTCTCGGTGTTATGGACGGTGTAGAAACCGTCGGTCCTCATCGACCTGCTGTTGCGGGTCGAGAAGATCGACACCAGCCTGTTGTTTCCATCCCGGTTGGTGTAGACGTGCGCCTCGCCCCATCCCTGAAGAGGCTGGCCACATCCCGCAGGTGAGAAGTCTTCTGGATTGACGACCATCGTGTCTCCGTCGCGGGCCAAGGTCATCGAGTGGTTGTCACCATCCTCATCCGGCGGCGCGATGTCCGTGCGCGCGTTCGGACCTAAGAGCCTCCCGTCGGGCCGCACCCTGAAGCGAAGAGTCCCGTAGTCCCAGTAAGACGCGTAAATCCAATGTCCTCCGTTCGTGAAGCGGACACTGTGTGCGAACGTGGCCGGGAAGCAGCCGACGTTACTGCGGTTGTCCGCTGGGTCGACACCGTGGTCTTTCCCGATCGCGAAACCAGCGACCTTGTGGGGCCGGTATGGGTTGGTCACGTCGACGAGGACCACCTCGTCGCTGCCGGTGATCTGTTCGGCGAAGACGTTTGCGCAGGCCGCTAGGACCCGACCGTTCGAACGAACCGCAAGATCCACCTCATGGCAGCCGACGGTTCCGGCAGCTACGCGATACCGGGAGATCTTGCGAGGCGACGAGGGGTCGGTGACGTCGAAGAACTTCAAGCCACGAAAGACCTCGGTCGGGTCGCCGCAGGCTTGGATGCCTACAACCGCGAGCTCACCGGTGAAACGAGCTGTTTCGACGTGGCGGACGACGACATCCTCGCCGCTGGTGCTACGAGGGGTGTGCAGCCGGCTCACTAACTTCGGACTGTGTGGGTTGCGTACGTCGGCCACCTTCACGCCGGTGGCCGGGCACGGCCCAGAGAAGACGCCGACATAGGCGTAGCCGCGGTGTTTCCACACGTCGGCGTTCATGCCACCGCCGCCAAGGTCGGAGTGCCCAACCACCGTGAAGTTCCTGGTGCGCATCGATGCTGTCCACGCCGGCCCAGGCGTGATGTCAGGAGCGGTAGCTGCGAGGCCGGCCTGTTCATCGTCCGGCTTCTGATGGGCAGACCCTGGGGCCCCGGCCCACCCCATCACCAAAGCAGTGACTGCTGCCATGCCGGTGACTCTCAGTACTCGGCCCTTATCGAATCGACTCATCGTGTGGCTCCGCCCTCACAAGGACTGTCCGGTGACACCGGCTCTCCTCGCCGACCCGATTCGACACCGGGGCCGGCTCCTCGCTGTTTACTCTTGCGGGTTGCAAGTGTCAAGACGCGAGAGGTTTCTCGCAGTGAGCGGACTCGTCCCCGCAGTGAGGGGAGGTGGGCGCTCACGCAGTGTGCACCAGGAAGCAGTATCAAAGTGGGCCTAAGAGGACTTGAACCTCTGACCTCTTCCTTATCAGGGAAGCGCTCTAACCGTCTGAGCTATAGGCCCGGGTGCCGGGGACAACGACCGCCGACGAAGGCTACCCCATCGTCAGGAGGCTCCCAACCGAGTTGAGGGCGCCGGTCGCGGAATGGGTGGTCAGCGAAGGTCCTCCGCGAGAGTCACCTCGAGGCCACCTAGGAGCGAAGCGGCCATGTTATAGATGAAGGCCCCAAGCGTTGCAAGGGCCGTGAGCAACACCACATTGATGGCCGCGATCAGCAAGGTGATGCCCATGACACGATCCATGCCGACATACTCCTTGATGTCGAAGGGCTCTTTCTGCTTCACGAGATTCTGGATGGTGGAGTTGACGTTGTCCCACAGTCCAGAAGCGGCCAGGATGGAGAAGATCAAGAAGACCGCCACAACGCACATCACGCCGAAGGCGATCGCCAACAAGAACGACACCTTGGTCACAGACCAAGGGTCCAGCCGTACCATTCGGAGCTTGGCGCGACGCACTGCTCGTGGCTTGCGGGAGGGCTCGCTCCGCTCGTCGGTTTTCGTCGGGGTAGGCGTCTTGGCGCCGACAACCCCGCCTGACGACGGCTGGACGACGGTGGGGGCAGTGTCGGGGTTGTGTGCCGGTCGGCCATCCACGGGTCGGCCCGTCCGGAGCGGAGGGGAACCCGGCTGACCTGGCGTGGTCGAGGAGCTACCGAGAGGACGGGCGCCGATCACGCCCGGCCTCGGCCTGCCGCCGGAAGGGGTGGACTCGTCGTACGGGCCACTTGGTGCCAGTGGCTTCTGGTTACCCGGGTTTGTCATCGAGCCTCATCCTCCTACGAATCTGCCGAATCGTCTGCGGCCGCATCCGATCCTCGCACCTCGTCAGTACCGCCTGCTGACGACCCTGCGCCGGCTGCTGTTGTCTCACCAGACCCTGCCGGGACCTCTTCCCCACTGTCCTCGGAAGCCTCCGAACCAAGGTGCCCGTCAGGCACCTCACCCAACAACTGCGCATCCACGTCCCGCTCAGTGTTTCGAGAGATGGCGACGACCGAGTCCGAGCCGCTCACGGTGACGAACTTCACCCCCATGGTGTCACGCCCTTTGGCAGGGACGTCACGAGCGGCCGACCGCGTTACTTGGCCACTCGCTCTGATGGTCATGACCTCATCGCTGGCGGTGACCACAATGGCTCCCACGAGTGAGCCTCGTTCATCTGCAAGCTTCATCGCCTTGATGCCGACGCCTCCGCGCCCCTGCAACCGGTAGGCGCTGACCTCGGTGCGCTTGGCGAAGCCACCATCGGTCGCGGTGAAGACGTACAGGGCGCGTGGCTCATCGCCGGTGTCGGCCTCGATGACGGACATGGACAGCAGCTCGTCGCCGGGGCGGAACCTCATCCCGGTGACGCCTGAGGTGGCCCGACCCATCGGACGCAGCTGCGAGTCACCGGCGCGAAAGCGCACCGCCTGGCCCTTTCGCGACACCAGCAGCAGATCGTCATCAGCAGTGACGAGCTCAGCGCCGATCAACTCGTCGTCATCGTCGCGGAAGTTGATGGCGATGACACCCGCCTGGCGTGGCGAGTTGTACTCGCTGAGCCTGGTCTTCTTGACCAGGCCACGACGGGTGGCCAGCACGAGGAAGGGGGCAGAGTCGTAGTCGCGAATGGCCAGCACTTGGGCAATCTGCTCGTCGGGCTGGAAGGACAGCAGCCCAGCCACGTGTCCTCCCTTGGCGTCACGAGCCGACTCGGGCAGGTGGTACGCCTTGGTGCGGTACACCCGGCCAGCCGTCGTGAAGAACAGCAGCCAATGGTGGTTCGTCGACGAGAAAAAGTGCTCCACCAGGTCGTCGCCGCGAAGCGAGGCGCCTCTCACTCCCTTGCCGCCACGTTTCTGCAACCGGTACAGATCTGCTTTGGTGCGTTTGGCGTATCCCCCGCGAGTGATGGTGACGACGATGTCCTCGTCAGGGATGAAATCCTCCATCGACAGGTCGCCGTCAGCAGCAATGATCTGGCTGCGACGATCGTCGCCGTACTTGTCCACGATCGCGGCCAGCTCTTCGCTCACGATTGTGCGCTGGCGCTCCTCGCTCGCCAAAATGTCCTTGAGGTCCGCTATACGCTCTTCGAGAACGCGCAAGTGGTCGATGATCGCCTGCCGCTCCAACGCAGCCAGCTTGCGAAGCTGCATGTCGAGAATCGCGCGGGCTTGCAGCTCGTCGATCTCGAGCAACGTGATCAAACCGTCACGTGCCTCTTCGACTGTCTGGCTACGCCGGATCAGCGCGATGACCTCGTCCAGTGCGTCGAGCGCCTTGGCGAGACCACGATAAATGTGTGCCTCTTCCTCGGCCTTGCGCAGGCGGTAGCGGGTCCGGCGTTGGATGACGTTGATCTGGTGCGCGATCCAGTTGCTGATGAACTGGTCGAGTGTCAATGTCCGCGGGACATCGTCGACAAGCGCCAGCATGTTGCAGCTGAAGTTGTCCTGCAGCTGGGTGTGCTTGTAGAGGTTGTTGAGCACGACCCGCGCGATGGCGTCCCGCTTGAGTATGACGACCAGCCGTCGTCCGGTTCGCGCCGACGAGTCGTCTCGCACATCGGCGATCCCCTGGACCTTGCCTGAGTCGGCCAGCTCGGCGATCTTGTAGGCCAGGTTGTCGGGGTTGACCTGATAGGGCAGCTGGGTGATCACCAAGGTGGTGCGGCCCTTGTTGTCTTCTTCTACGTCGACGATGGCTCGCATCGTGACCGAACCTCGGCCGGTGCGGTACGCCTGCTCGATGCCCTGCCTGCCGACGATCAGCGCACCCATCGGGAAGTCCGGACCCTTGATGCGTTCCAGCAGGGCCTCAAGCAGCTCGGCGCGCGAGGCGTCAGGGTGAGCAAGCGACCACTGCACCCCGTCCGCCACCTCACGCAGGTTGTGCGGGGGGATGTTGGTCGCCATGCCGACGGCGATGCCGGCTGATCCGTTCACCAGCAGATTGGGGAACCGGGCCGGCAGCAGCACCGGCTCCTCGCTGCGGCCGTCGTAGTTTGGCCGGAAGTCGACGGTGTCTTGCTCGATGTCGCGCACCATCTCCATGGCGAGCGGTGCCATCTTGCACTCGGTGTACCTCATTGCGGCGGCGGGATCGTTGCCCGGGGAGCCGAAGTTGCCCTGCCCCGACACGAGCGGTGCGCGCATCAGCCACGGCTGGGTGAGGCGCACCAAAGTGTCGTAGATCGCAGTGTCGCCGTGCGGGTGGTATTGGCCCATCACGTCGCCGACGACGCGCGAGCACTTCGAAAAGCCGCGGTCGGGGCGGTAGCCGCCGTCGTACATCGCGTAGAGAACGCGCCTGTGCACCGGCTTGAGCCCGTCACGAACATCCGGGAGCGCCCGACCGACGATCACTGCCATCGCGTAGTCGATGTAGGACCGCTGCATCTCGGTCTGCAGCTCGACCGGCTCGATGCGGCCGGGTCCGTTGGGAGTGGTGGTCACGTCGTCAGTCACCAGGAGTCCTCTAGCTTCTCGGGCGGAGTGCTTGCTTCGGTCGTGGATTCACAACAGGTATGACGGTCTGGCGGGCAACGGCTCAGATGTCGAGGAAGCGGACATCTTTGGCGTTGCGCTGGATGAAGGACCGGCGTTGCTCGACGTCCTCGCCCATCAAGATGGAGAAGATCTCGTCAGCCTGGGCCGCGTCGTCGAGGGTCACCTGGAGCAGCACACGGTTGTCGGGATCCATGGTGGTCTCCCACAGCTCGTCGGCGTTCATCTCGCCGAGCCCCTTGTAACGCTGGATGTTGTTCTCCTTGGGCATTCGCTTGCCCGCCGCAAGACCTGCCGCCGTCAAGGCGTCCTTCTCCCGATCTGAGTAGACGAACTCATGGGGGTGCGGACTGCTCCACTTGAGCCGGTACAGCGGTGGCTGGGCGAGATAGACGTAGCCCGCTTCGATCAGCGGCTTCATGAAGCGGAAAAGCAGCGTGAGCAGGAGTGTCCGGATGTGATGTCCGTCAACGTCTGCATCCGCCATCATCACGATCTTGTGGTAGCGGCACTTGTCGAGGTCGAAGTCCTCGTGGATGCCCGTCCCGAGTGCAGAGATGATGGCTTGGACTTCCGTGTTCGCGAGCACCCGATCAATCCGAGCCTTCTCGACGTTCAAGATCTTGCCGCGGATGGGCAGAATGGCCTGGATCCGCGGGTCTCGCCCAC
>JACCSH010000030.1 GCA_013813125.1 Nocardioidaceae bacterium
GAACAGCTTCTCGGCGTCTACGCCCGGATTGGCGTCAAGTCAGCACACGTTCTGGAACGAGTGGTTGCCGAGCTATCACCGCGGCTGTATCAGGCGACGCTCCGCTGGGCGCTGCACGATGCTGCCGAGAACCTGCTCTACGACTTCGATGCCTCCTACACGCTGGTGAACGTCGACGGCGCTCTGGCGATCACGGCTCTGGCGCACAACGAGTTGCCACGACTGCGTGCATGCCTTGCCCTGCTGTCCCATGAAGCTGGGGAAGAAGGTAGGTGGGCCTCAGTGCTCCCGCCAAGCATCTGAGATCACCGATTACTTTCGGCCAGAGCCAGAGTCCTTACCGTTAGGTCGGACGGAGAGTAACGTCACGGCCAAATCGATCGCAGGGAGGAAACAGCATGGGCGGCACACGTGTCCTGGTCGGCACCCGCAAGGGCGCCTTCGTCCTCACTTCAGACGAGAGGCGAACGGACTGGACGGTCGACGGCCCGCACTTCCCGGGGTGGGAGATCTACCACCTCAAAGCCTCGGCAGTAAATCCCGACAGGGTCTATGCCTCGCAGACCAGCGGATGGTTCGGCCAGGTGATCCAGCGCTCCGACGACGGTGGCGCGTCATGGGAAACGGTCGGCAACGACTTCAGCTACGACGGGATCCCTGGTGAGCACCAGTGGTACGACGGATCGCTGCGCCCCTGGGCCTTCACCAGGGTCTGGCACCTTGAGCCCTCGTTGCACGACGCCGAGACGGTCTACGCCGGGATCGAGGACGCGGCACTGTTCAAGTCCACCGACGGCGGGGTCCAGTGGACGGAGCTGTCGGGACTGCGTCAGCACGACACCGGCCCGCAATGGCAGCCCGGCGCTGGCGGCCTGTGCCTGCACACGATCCTCCAGCACCCGACCGACGCAGACCGGCTATACGTCGCGATCTCCGCCGCGGGCGCCTTCCGCACTTCTGACGGGGGACAAACGTGGCAGCCGATCAACAAAGGTCTGCGCTCCAGCGAGATCCCTGACGAGGACTCCGAGGTAGGTCACTGCGTCCACCGCATCGACATGCATCCGAGCAACCCTGACGTGCTTTACATGCAGAAGCACTGGGATGTCATGCGCAGCAAGGACGGCGGCGACAGCTGGCATGAGGTGAGCGGCAATCTTCCGACGGACTTCGGCTTCCCGATCGCGGTCCACGCTCACGAGCCCGAGACGGTGTACGTCGTACCGATCACCAGCGACTCGCATCACTTCCCGCCCGACGGCAAGCTGCGGGTCTACCGGAGCCGTACCGGTGGTGACGAGTGGGAGCCGTTGACGACCGGCCTGCCGCAGCAAGACTGCTACGTCAATGTGCTGCGTGACGCTCTGGCTGTCGACCGGCACGACGCCTGCGGCGTCTACTTTGGCACAACGGGTGGGCAGGTCTACGCGTCCAACGACTCCGGCGACTCCTGGACGCCGATCGTCCGTGATCTGCCGGCGGTCCTCTCCGTCGAAGTGCAGACGCTGTCGTGAGGACACCATGAGCGAGTCGGTACGTGTGGTCCTGCCGGCGCATCTGCGGGCCATGGCCAAGGTCCATGGCGAGGTCCGTGTCGAGGTGGGAGGGGAGGTCACGCAGAGGTCGGTGCTCGACGCACTCGAGGCGGAGTTCCCGATGCTGCGCGGCACGATCCGCGACCGTGCGACGGCGAAGCGGCGTGCGTTCGTTCGCTTTTACGCGTGTTCGGAGGACCTGTCCCACGAGGAGCCGGACGCACCGCTGCCGGACCGGGTCGTGCAGGGCGAAGAGCCGTTCTTGGTGGTCGGCGCGATGGCCGGCGGCTGACCCGCGCCGCGTTCTCTGGGGCATGACGCGGCGTCCGTCGTTCTCAGGCGTCGGGGCAGACTGTGGCCGGTGAAGGCATTCGTGCTGGTTGGGGGCTGGCCTGCTGCGGGAAAGTCGACACTGGCTCGCGGCCTGGCTGCAGAGTTAGGCATTGCCTTCCTGTCCAAGGACGAGGTCAAGGAAGCGCTCATGGACCGACTCGGGGCTCCAGCGACCGTGGAGCAGTCCCGTGAGCTGGGGGGCGCCGCGGTGGCCGCGGTGCTCCGAGCGGCCCGAGGCTGTCCGGGGGCCGTCATCGACAGCACCTGGTACCCGTACTCGGTACCGCTCGTCCGAGCCCTTCCAGGACCGCTCGTGGAGATCCGCTGTCGGATCGACAGAGAAGTGGCCCGTGAGCGCTACCGCACCCGCGTTCGGGATGAGCGGCATCTGGACGAACTCCGCACTGAGGCCGAACTTTGGGGTGCCGAGGTCGCTCCGCTGGGCGTAGGACCTTTGATCGAGGTGGAAACGGCGAAACCAGTGGATGTTGCCG
>JACCSH010000230.1 GCA_013813125.1 Nocardioidaceae bacterium
TCAGTCGTTGGCCGAGAACCGAGGATTCGTCGGGGTCGGCATCGTCCGATATCGTTTTTAGCAACTGACTTCTTCGAGGGGGAGAGTGGACATGACAGAGCAGAACCCACCGGTGGATCCGCCTGGCTATCCCGGCCCACCAGGCGGCTATCCCGGCCAGCAGGCGCCGGACCAGGGAGTGCCGGGGTACGCAGGGCCGCCACCTGCTTACGGCAGCCAGCCACCTGCTTACGGCGGCCAGCCACCTGCTTACGGCGGCCAGCCACCCAGCCAAGGATGGCCGGCGAGCGGGGCCGGCCAGCCGGAATACGGTTACGGCTCTCCCTTGCCGCAGCCGGCTACCGCCGGTAGCTATGGGGGACCTCCCGACATGTTGGGACCCGCGGGGCAGCCTGGCTACACCGAGGAGCCGCCTTCACAGAGCAACCGCGGGATCAAGATCCTGCTCATCACCGTCGTAATGGCCCTGATCGCCGGTGGCGGGGCATTCGCCTTCTATAAGGCCGATCCCTGGAACATGTTCGGTGAGGAGCCGCAAGCCGCTGAGGCGCTGCCGTCCGGTGCCTTGTTCTATTTCGGTGTCGACCTGGACCCGTCGGCTTCGCAAAAGGTCAAGGCGTTGCAGTTCCTCAACCATTTTCCGGCCTTCCGTGACTCAGCCGAGTTAGACGACGACTCCGACGTACGGGATCGCATCTTCACCGAGGCCTTCGCCGAGACCGACTGTGAAGGCGTGACCTACGAAGACACCGTGAAGCCGTGGTTGGGCCACAAGTTCGGGATGGCAGTGATGGAGCCCGTCGACGAAGGGTCCTCCCCTGAGGTCGTTGTAGCCGTGGAGGTCACCGACGAGAACACGGCCAGCGACCAGCTGGCAAAGCTCGCCGGCTGCGAGGAGGACGGTTTCGGCTACGCGTTCGTAGGCGACTACGCCTTGCTCGCCGAGACGGACGAGTTAGCGGAGAAGTTCGCCGACGATACAGCCGAGAGCTCTCTTGCCGACAGTGACGAGTTTCAAGCCGACATGGAGTCCTTGGACGGCTTGGGCATCGCAACCTTGTGGGTGGATATCGAGGGCAGCATCGACCTTGCGTCGACCGAGATTCTGGGTGGTGGGGACGACATGGAAGACCAGCTGGGCTTCCTCCAGGCGCAGTACCAGCGCGTTGCGGCCACCTTCCGCTTCGAGTCCGACGCTGCCGAGATCGCGACGAACGTCTACGGCGACGTCGTCGACGTCAGCCACGACGACAACCAGGTCGTCACGCTCCCGGACTCGAGTGTCCTGGCGCTCTCACAGGCCGGTGGGGCGGCTCGCCTCGATGCCTCGTGGGACGACATCACGGCACTCGCGGAGTCGGAGGGCGTCGACTTCGAGCAAGAGCTTGCCGACTTCGAAGCACAGACCGGCATCTCCCTGCCTGACGACCTCGAGACGGTCCTGGGCGACAACATCATGTTCGTCGCGGATTCGGAGGGCCTCACCGAAGAGGCTCTCGAAGGTGGACAGTTCGATGCGGTCAACGCCGGGGTCCGGTTCACGGGTGACCCCGAGGCTCAGGCGGCGCTCTACGACGAGGTGTCACAGCTGCTCAATGCTGAGGGCGAGCTGCCGCTGATCGCGTTGGAGGCAGAGGATGGGTTCGTGATGGCAACCAACGACACCTACGCCGAAACCCTCGAGCAGCTCGGCGGCGATCTGGGCAGCTCGGAAACCTTTCAGTCCGTAGTGGAGGACGCGGAAAGTAAGGAAGCCGTCTTCTACTTCAACTGGGACCTCGTCGAAGATCAGGTGATCGATGCCGCGACCGGTGATCCAGAGGTGGCGGAAAACATTAAGCCGCTTCGGGCCATTGGAATAACCGCCGACGTCGACGGCAACTACACCCGCATCATCAGCAAGGTGTCAGTCAACGACTGAGCGGCCTCCGCACTCAGTTGGGTGACCACCGAGTGCGGGCCATCGAGTTCGCCGGCAGCGACGGAATCGCGCTGATGGCTCGAAGCTCGGCCCGCATGAGGTGTACGCCGAGCCGCAAGCGGGCCACCACGTCGCGGGTCTCCAGCAACGCCTGCCGTTCGGCGAGGTTGAGGACCAAGGCAGCCGCCAGGGTGTAGGACAAGTCGACGGGGTCGGTTGGCGTCGGGCCGTCCAGGATGTCGTCGCCGCGCAGTTCTTGGACCCGACGGCGGTAGCTGTCGAACAGCCCCCGGGCAGTCGTGGCGGCAGCAGCCAGCGCCGCTTCGTTGTCGCCGATCGTGTCCGGAAGCCACTCGACATCGGCGCGCAGGTAATCGGCGTCGGGGTCGAGCCGCTCGACGTGAAATCGACGCTGGCCGATTACCACGATCTCGAAGGTGCCATCGAGGTGCGCGGTCACTTCTGTGACGAGCGCGGCGCACCCGGTGCGCTGGATGGTCTGGACCCCCCTCTCCCCAACCTCGTAACCAACTTTTATCGCCACTACGCCGAACTCACGCGCCGACTCAGGCGGCAGCGCGATCAAGTCGCGGACGAGTGAGCGGTAGCGGTCCTCGAAGATGTGCAGCGGCAGTATCACCCCCGGAAACAGCACCAGGTTGAGAGGAAACAGAGGCAGCAGCTCACCCACTCCTCGAACTTAACACCGTGCACGGCGTGACCTCGTGTATGCGCCACGGCTCGGCCCGCACTTCATCTCTAGACTCATCGGATGATCCGCACCCTCGACGTGCGCAGACATCTGCCCGCCGACAATCGCGACTACACCTTCCTCGTGCCGCGAGCCCGACACGACGTCGACGCCGTCGTCGAGATCGTCAGGCCACTGTGCGAGGCGGTCCGTACCCGCGGCGAGGTGGCGTTGGTGGAACAGGCGGCAGAGTTCGACGGCGTGCATCTTGACCGGGTGCGTGTCTCCTCGCCTGCTCTCAGCGCAGCCCTCGCTGCTCTTGATCCGGAGCTCCGTCGGAGCCTGGAGGAGTCGATCGCCCGACTGCGCCTGACCTGTGCTGCCGAGATGCCCGCCGACGTGCGCAGCGAGGTCACGCCGGGGGGCACGGTGGTGCAACGCAATCTGCCAGTGCGGCGGGTGGGCCTGTACGTGCCTGCAGCCGTGGCGCCCCTCATCTCCTCAGTGGTCATGAACGTCGTGCCCGCCCAGACCGCAGGGGTCGACTCGCTCGCGCTGGCCAGCCCTCCCCAACGCGAGCACGGCGGCCTGCCGCATCCGTCGATCCTGGCTGCCTGCGCTTTGCTGGGAGTCGACGAGGTGTACGCCGCCGGGGGCGCCGGTGCCATCGCGATGTTCGCGTACGGCTACGACGATGCCTCCGGGAGCTGCTCACCCGTTGATCTGGTGACAGGGCCCGCGAACATCTACGGTGTCGCCGCCAAGCGGCTGCTCCGAGGAATCGTCGGCATCGACGCCGAAGCCGGCCCGACCGAGATCGCCATCCTCGCCGACGACACCGCCGACGCATCCTTCGTGGCCGCTGACCTGATCAGCCAAGCTGAACACGACCCCCTTGCCGCGAGCGTCCTCGTCACAGACTCGCCCGTCCTGGCCGCAGCGGTCGAGCAGGAGCTGGTCCGACAGGTCGGCCAGACCAAACATGTCGAGCGGGTCACTTCCGCGTTGAGCGGTGAGCAGTCGGCCATCGTGCTCGTCGACGACCTCGACCAAGGTGAGGATGTCGTCAACACCTATGCCCCCGAGCACCTGGAGATCCTGGCGGTTGACGCTGCCGATCGGGCGAGGAGGATCCGCAACGCCGGGGCCATCTTCATAGGCTCGTTCACGCCGGTCTCACTGGGTGACTACTGTGCCGGCTCCAACCACGTCCTGCCAACAGGTGCCTGTGCCTGCCACTCCTCGGGCCTGTCAGTGCGCACATTCCTCAAGACGGTCCACATCGTCGACTACTCCCGGCAGGCTCTCGCCGAGGTGTCTGGGCACGTGGTGACGCTGGCCTGCGCGGAGGACCTACCTGCTCATGCGGACGCTGTGCGGATCAGGCTGGAAGCTCCGTGAGCACGTCGTTGCCGTTGCGACCGGAGTTGCGGGGTGTGGAGCCGTACGGCGCTCCTCAGCTGGACGCTGCTGTCCAACTCAACGTCAACGAGAACCCCTACGGTCCGTCGCAACTAGTCGTGGACGATCTCGCCGCTGCTCTGTGCGCAATCGGCGCAACGCTCAACCGCTACCCCGACCGCGAGGCCGGTCTGCTGCGCACCGACCTGGCGGACTACCTCGGCCACGGGCTCGACGGTTCGCGGGTATGGGCTGCCAACGGCTCCAACGAGGTGATGCAGCAGGTCCTCCAAGCCTTCGGGGGTCCTGGCCACACGGCCTTGTCGTTCGCGCCGACGTACTCGATGTACCCCGAGTACGCGCGTGTCACCTCGACCCGATGGGTGACCGCCCCGCGCTCTGACGCGTTCGAGATCGACCTCGGTGAGGCGCTCGACTCGATCGGGCGTGAGCAGCCCGAAGTGATCCTCATCGCCTCCCCGAACAATCCGACTGGCACCACTGTCGAAGTCGACACGCTGAAGGCGATCTGTGCTGCCGCGCCGGGACTGGTGGTGGTCGATGAGGCGTACGCCGAGTTTCGCCGTCCTGGAACTCCTTCGGCGCTGGCACTGCTCGACGACTACTCCCACCTCGCGGTGACGCGAACGATGTCCAAGGCCTTCGCGCTGGCCGGCGGGCGAGTGGGCTACGTCGCCTCCAGCGCCGAGGTGGTCGACGCCTTGCGGGTGGTTCGTCTCCCGTACCACCTGTCGGCTGTCACCCAAGCGGTCGCCCGGGTTGCACTGGCGCACCGCGATGAGCTGCTGGCGAGAGTCGACGACCTGCGAGACCAGCGCGACGCCACCGTGAGCTGGCTTCGCAGTCGTGGCCTACGGGCCGCCGACTCCGATGCCAACTTCGTCCTGTTTGGGGCGTTCGTCGATCGCCGCGCCGTCTGGCAGGGTCTACTTGACCAGGGCGTGCTGATTCGTGAGACGGGCCCAGCCGGCTGGCTCCGCGTCTCGATCGGGACCCTTGAGCAGATGGAAGCATTCAAAGACGCCCTCGACGGCGTTCTGCAGGAGGAGAAGATGCAATGAGCAGAACGGCTCGAATCGAGCGCGAGACGCGCGAGTCCAAGGTCGTCGTCGAGCTCGACCTCGACGGACAGGGACATACCGACATCTCCACCGGTGTCGGGTTCTATGACCACATGCTCACGGCTTTTGGACGCCATGCGCTGTTCGACCTGACGGTGGCTGCCGAGGGCGACCTTCACGTCGACTCCCACCACACTGTCGAAGATGTCGCGATCGCGATCGGCCAGGCCCTGCGGGAGGCGCTCGCAGACAAGGCCGGGATCTCCCGCTTCGGGGACTCGCTGGTACCTCTCGACGAGACCCTGGTTCAGTGCGCGGTCGACGTCTCGGGGCGCCCCTACTGCGTGCATACCGGTGAGCCTGCAGGCCTTGAGTTCATGACCATCGGAGGCTCCTACGCCGGATCGCTCACCCGGCACGTATTCGAGTCGATCTCCGCACACGCCTCCATCGCGCTGCACATCAGCGTGCTTTCCGGCCGCGACCCGCACCACATAGTCGAGGCGCAGTTCAAGGCGCTGGCGAGGGCTCTTCGGAGCGCTGTGGCGCTCGACCCGCGCGAGAGCGGAGTACCCAGCACCAAGGGTGCGCTGTGACGGTAGCGGTCACCCTGCTCGACTACGGGTCGGGCAACCTTCGTTCGGCGCAGCGTGCCCTCGAAAGAGTTGGGGCCGAGGTCACCATCTCAGCCGACTTCGCTGCTGCCTGTAACGCCGATGGTCTGGTCGTCCCGGGTGTCGGCGCCTTCGCAGCCTGCATGGCGGGTCTGAACAGGGTGCGAGGTCCGGCGATGATCGGTCGACGCCTTGCCGGCGGGCGACCGGTCCTCGGCATCTGCGTCGGCCACCAGGTGCTGTTCGAGACTGGTGTTGAGCATGGGGTCGAGTCAGCCGGCTGCGGCGAATGGCCCGGGACCGTTGAGCTGCTCCAGGCGAAGGTGCTGCCGCACGTGGGCTGGAATACGGTGGAAGCGCCTGCGGAGACTCAGATGTTCAGGGGCTTAGCCGATGAACATTTCTACTTCGTCCACTCCTACGCCGCACACCGCCTCGACCTGGTCACCGACGGTCGCACCAGAGCGCCCACGGTGTCGTGGACGACGCACGAACAGGACACGTTCGTCGCAGCTGTCGAGAACGGTCCGCTGTGGGCCACCCAGTTCCATCCGGAGAAGTCAGGGGACGCGGGCGCTGCTCTGCTGTCCAACTGGGTTGGGCAGCTATGAGAGGACGAGGTGGGGTGGCGGCCACAACAGGCGCCGTTGCCCGGCGCCTGAGGTGGAACACATGAGCAAGGAGCGGTCAGTGCGCCGCGCAGCCCGAGAGGCGGAGCTCGCCGAACGGCAGGCACGCCGCGATCGCGAGCAGATCGTGGCGGCTCGCCGGCGTGCCGTCAAGCAGACGTTCGCCAGGGCCATTCCACGACCCGCCCAACGTTCCGGCTCGACTGGCGTGCTGGCAGCCAAGCGCCGCCGGCGTATCGGCTTGTTGGCGGTGGGTTTCGCTGTCGTGCAAGTGCTCACCTGGGCGTGGACTCCGGACTGGGGTATTCGCATGGCAGTCATCGTCGCCAGTTTGTTCGCCATTCCGGTCGTCCACGTGCTCTCCTCGTAGGCTCGACGGCGTGTCCACTCTCACCCTGCTGCCGGCCGTAGACGTAGCTCGAGGACAAGCCGTACAGCTGGTGCAAGGAGTGGCGGGCACCGAACGGGTGTTCGGGGATCCGGTCGAGGCAGCTTTGCGCTGGCAGCAGGCCGGGGCCGACTGGTTGCACCTGGTCGATCTCGACGCTGCCTTTGGGCGTGGAAACAATCTGGATCTGCTGGGCCGCGTCGTGGAGGCGCTCGACATCGACGTGCAGATGTCGGGTGGGATCCGCGACGACCAGACACTGATGCGCGCGCTGGCGACGAGGTGCCGACGTGTTGTGATCGGAACCGCCGCTTTGGAGGACCCGGATTGGTGCGCCTCGGTCATCGCCTCGCATGGCGAGCGGGTGGCGGTGGGCCTGGACGTGCGGGGGACCACATTGGCGGCGCGCGGCTGGACCCGTGACGGCGGCGAGCTCTATGACGTGCTGGCCCGCCTCGACTCCGCGGGGTGCGCGCGCTATGTCGTGACCGATGTGCAGTCCGACGGAATGTTGCACGGCCCGAACCTTCAGCTCTTGCGCGACGTGTGCGCTCGTACGGCGGTCCCGGTCATCGCGTCTGGCGGCGTCTCCAGCCTTGATGACTTACGAGGGATCTCTACCCTCGTGCCGCTCGGTGTCGAAGGTGCGATCATCGGTACCGCGCTGTACACCGGCGCGTTCACCTTGGAAGACGCCCTCGCGGCGATGTCCGACGCCTCGTTTCCTGCCTCACCGACTCCTCCGGAGACTGCCCGATGACGGTCGCGGTGAGAGTGATTCCATGCCTCGACGTCGACGACGGGCGGGTGGTCAAAGGAGTCAACTTCGAGGGCCTGCGCGATGTGGGCGACCCGGTGCGGCTGGCAAGGCGCTACGGCCTCGAAGGTGCCGACGAGCTGACGTTCCTCGACATCACTGCTTCGAAGAGCCGCCGCGACACGGTCCTCGATGTCGTTCGCGCTACCGCTGAGCAGGTGTTCATCCCCCTGACAGTCGGGGGAGGGGTGCGTGGCGTCGAAGACGTCGACGTCCTGCTGCGCGCGGGAGCGGACAAGGTCGCGATCAACACCGCTGCGCTTGCGAGACCCGAGGTGATCGCCGAGATCGCGAACCATTTCGGGCGCCAGGTGCTGATGCTGAGCGTCGATGCTCGCCGCTCTGCTGGCATGCCGTCGGGATTCGAGGCGACGACCCATGGTGGCAGCGAGCCCACCGGGGTCGACGCCGTCGAGTGGGCACACCGGGGGGCCGATCTCGGTGCTGGGGAGATCTTGCTGAACGCCATGGACGCCGACGGGACGCGGGACGGATTCGACCTCGAACTGATCAGCGCGGTGCGCAAGGTGGTCTCGACGCCGGTAATCGCCAGCGGCGGTGCCGGGGAGAGCCGCCACTTTCCGCCTGCCGTCGAGGCGGGCGCCGACGCTGTGCTCGCGGCGAGCGTGTTCCACTTCGAGCAGGTCTCGATCGGCGCCGTGAAGGCCGAGCTGGCGCGACACGGGCTCCCGGTGCGGGGCGCCGTCTCACACAACGAAGGTCGTTTCGCCTAGTCGCGCAACGGAGTCAGCGGGACCGGTGACGTCGACGTCGGCAACTTCGCCGCGGCCGTAGGCGAACAGGGCCAGCTCGGTCGGCAGACCACGCAGTACGGCGGGGGCATTGCCCCGGACCGCCAGCACAGCGTCGTCGCGGTCGCTTGGCGCCAGCACAACCCCGACCGGCGACTTGCGCATAAGCACCTTGGCGAAGACACGGATCTGCCCCCAGATCTCGTCTTGTGCCCACTGGGGAAGATGCCGAGTCGCAAACGTTGGCATGGCGCGGCGTACATCCTCGTGATGGACGAAGAACTCCAGGGTGTTGAACAGCTTGTCCGTCTTCGATGTCCCGTAGATCGAAAGCCTCGGCGGTCCGCTCCGCACGTCCTCGACGAGCGCCGCATAGTCTCCCTCGGCGACCCGAGCCTCAATCGCACCCGAAGCCTTGCCTGGTAGGGCGATACTGACGCGCCGCAGCGGATTGCCCTCACGGACCCAGAGATGCGCAGCGAGATGATGCGTGTCCCACTCGCCCGACAAGGTCGGCGCGTGTGGGCCGAACTCGTCCAACATGAGGCACAGCCTGGCTCTCTCCACCTGGGATACTCGGTGACCGCCTGGCTCGTCGGGGTGCTCTATGTAGGCGTTGCGGTGCGAGCTGGTCATCGGCGGGTCCTTTGGCTCAGTGGAAGAAGTTGATGTCGGTCAGATATGACACGCCACCCAGAACCGCGGCGAATCGCAACGTGCGGCCCACAAACGTGGTGACGAAGAACCAGAATCGGTGAAATCTCAACTGCCCCGCAAGCACAGCCATGATCGCGAGCGGCGGAATCCCGACCACTGCTGACAAGAACAGCAGCCCGATGCCGAGCCACGGCCTTTCATCCGTGCGTCGTTTGACCCTGTCGTACTGCCGTTTCCAGCCGGGCGAGCTCATCTTCTTCTGGATGGGCCGCCAGCGCATCGACGTGCGCCCCGCCTCGTACCAGCCGAGCTTGCCCACCGCCTGTCCGAGTG
>JACCSH010000259.1 GCA_013813125.1 Nocardioidaceae bacterium
GCCGCAAGTCCGGGCGGGGATTCTTCGACTACGCCGACTGAGTCAGCGCCTACGGCGCGAGCGGGCTCTGTTCGGCGCTCAGGGGACGCCCGCGACTAGGGCTGCCGAGGGCACACCTGCCCGGCGGCTGCCTCCTGTCATGGCTTCGAGAGGTGGCTGCCGTCGGGCAGCTAACCCCGAAAGGCTCGCCGTTATCGCATCGTTGCAGAGATTCCCGAACTGTTGGCCATGCCATCGCAACCCGACAACCACTCGCAACGTCATAGTGAGTACCGGTAAGGGTCATAGTAAGTACGACAAGCGTACGGGGAGGGCTCAGTGGTTAGTCCTGTGGGGGACGGGGATGCAGAGCTGCACTGCGGAGGTGCTCATCTCGACGTACGCAATGTTTCCCTGGTTCGCGCTCGTCTGAACGCCTTGCTCGACCAGGCGGACGGTGATGTTGTGCTCGACCTGAGCGGTGTCGAGAGGATCGACGCCACCGCCCTGGGCATGTTGACTGCGGCGCATCTGCGCGCCGAACGCGCCGGACACCACCTCGTGCTACGCAACTGCACGAAGGAGATCCGACGGGTGCTTGCGGTCACCCATCTCAACCGAATCCTGCACATTGACCGCAACAGCCTGCAGCTTTCCGCCTAGCCCAATTCTGGTGCACACGTCTCGGCTGTCGGGAGGCACCAGAGTTGACCAGCCGCTCCTTCTTACCGACGACCGATAAAGGTCGGGGGTGCCAGGCATGGCGAACGGGGCCGCTTCGCCCGGCAGCGACCTCCGTCGATGAGGCGCAGGGACGTCGATGGCGCAGTGCTGCTCTGGAAGCCGGCGTAGCGACACGTAGGGTGGAAACCGGTGGACGTCATCCTGGGACGAGGAGGAAGCCATGGAATGGGTGTTGCTCGCCTTGGTCGTCGTTGCGGTGATCGCGCTCGTTCGGTCGGCGCAGCAACGGCAGGTCCAGTCGAACCAGCGCGCGCAGATCACTGCCGAGGAGCTCGACTCGGTCAAGCGAGCAGCAGACGAAGACGTCACGCAGTTCGGTGAAGAACTTCAGCGACTTGACCTTGATCTGGCGGGGCGTGATCTCGATGAGGCCGCACGGCAGGACTATCAGCGCGCGCTTGACGACTATGAAGCGGCCAAGCAGTCCGTGCAGGCCGTCTCCGCACCTGACCAGATCCGCAATGTCTCCGAGATCCTCGAGGACGGGCGCTATGCCGTCGCGTGTGTCAAAGCAAGAGTCGCGGGAGAACCGCTTCCCGCGCGCCGCGCCCCCTGCTTCTTCAACCCGCAGCATGGCCCGTCGGTGCGCAGTGTTGCATGGGCTCCTGACGGGGGCCGGCAACGCGACGTTCCGGCCTGTGAGCTGGACGCGCAGCGCGTCGAGGCGGGCGCCGATCCCGACAGTCGAAAGGTGATGGTGGGTTCGCGGCGGGTGCCCTACTGGGAGGCAGGACCGGCATTCTCACCCTGGGCCGCAGGTTACTTCGGAGCATTCGGCATCATGAACGCGATGTTCATGGGCACGATGATGGGTGCAGTGCTTGGCGGCGGTTTCGACGGCGGCTATGACGAGGGATCCGACGGTGGCACCGACTCCGGCGCAGAAGGAGACTCAGGTGACTCTGGGTCCGACTACGACGCCAGCGGCGGGGATTACGGCGGCGGGGACCTCGGTGGCGGAGATTACGGTGGCGGGGACTTCGGTGGCGGGGACTTCGGCGGGTTCTGAGCTTTCGCTGCCCTAGGGCGCCGACTTCTCGCTACTGGGCTTGGTTGGGTCCCTCGGGGGAATCGAGTCTGCCTTTACGGCATCGCGTTGCCCTCGAGGCTTTTCTTCCCCCACGGTGGTGTCGCGGGCTGTCTGTTCTTCGCTCTCCGCGTTGATCTCCGCCCCGAGCAAGACGACGTACACCGTGATCCACAGCCACAGCAGCAGAACCACAACGGCAGCCAGACTTCCGTAGGTCTCCCCGTAGCTGCCGAAGTTGTCGACGTAGAGGGAGAAGGCGAGCGAGGCAACGAGCCACACCACGGTGGAGACCACCGCGCCTACTGACACCCAGCTCAGTTTGGGGGAGTCCCGGTCAGGCGCCACGCGGTAGACCACCGCCAGGGCGAGTGTCACGGCGCCCAGCAACAACAGCCAACGAGCAGCCTCTGCGCCTAGCCGCACGAGAATGGAGACATTGTTCGCGTCGAGAACGGCGGGTACGACGGCAATGAGCCCGATTGCCACCACAGAGAACACGATCGCACCGAGCGTCAGAGCCAGCGCTAGGGCCTTGCGCCGAACGAAACCCCGCGTCTCCTCCTCGTCATACGCAAGGTTCACGGCGGACATCAGGTTGCCCACGCCACCTGAGGCACTCCACAGCGCAACCGCGAGCGACACCAAGAGACCGATGCCAAGCGACTGCTGAGGCGTTTCGGTCAGTGTCTCGATCTGCTGTAGGAGCAGATCACGGGCAGACGATGGCAGAGCCGTCGCAACTGCCTCAGCCTGGTCTCGCATCTGCTTCGGATCGGCGAACAGCCCATAGGCAAGGACGGCAGCGATCATCGCGGGGAAGAGCGAAAGGAAGCCGAAAAAAGCTACTCCCGCCGCGAGAAGTGGAACTTGGTCGATCTTCGCCTCTCCATGCTCGCTTCGTGACCTGCCCCCAGCCGCGGGCGGGGATTTCCCGCGGCGTGGTGGCGTCGGAACCGGGTATGTCGGTTCGGTCATCCGAACGAGACGAGTCCGATGATGTAGCGGTCAGCTGCCGCTCCCGGCGTCTTTGACGGCCTGAGCCGAGCTCTGGGCATCGCTCTTGACTTCCTGTGCTGCCGACTGACCCTCGGACTTGACCGTGCTTGCAGCTTCAGTGGCGGTCTCCTTGATCTGCTGCACCGCCTGCTGAGCCGGTTCCTGCAGGTTGTCCTTGAGCTCCTGAGCCACTTGCTGGGCTTGTTCCTTGACCGGCTCAGCCAAGTCAGACGCCTTATCCTGCAGGGACTCGGCTGCTTGCTGCTCGACCTTGGTCGCGGGCAGAACGCTTGAGATCAACCACCCAGCTCCAAAGGCGATGAGCCCCGCAGCCAGCGGGTTGCCTTGGGCCCGCTGCATCGCCGCGTCGGGTGAGCTCGTTAGAGCAGAACCCACCGACGATGCGGCCGACGACAGACTCGACGTGGCCGAGTTGCCGCTGCCACCGATCGATGTCTTTGCGCTGGAGAGTGACGAAGTCCCTGTAGATGCCGTTCCCATGATTCGCTCCCTGACTGATGCCACTGTGCTGCGGGTGCTGTCCATCTTGCGACTGACGATCCGGCTCGGGCTGACCTTCTCGTTGAGTGCGTCCACGTCGTAGCTCAGCTCGCGTCGCGTCTGCTCGATCTCACGCTTCAGTTCTTCTGGGGTTTGACCCATTCCTTGTCCTCCTTTAGTGACTCCACCGTCTGCTCCGGCTTGGGGTTGACCTCTTGCAGCTTCTTGCGGCCCATTGCGAAGAGCACGGCACCGACAATCGCCCACAGCACGGTCACGATGACCGCGGCCCAGGGCAGAGGGATCTGGGTGTCGAGGATGTACATCAAGGCGGCGCTCGCGAAGATGGCCACCATCAGACCGGCGACGGCGGCGCCGCCGAGCATCCCGGCGGCCAGACCAGCCTTCTTGGCCTCTTCCTTCATCTCGGCCTTGGCCAGCGCCATCTCCTGGCTCATCAGCTTCGACAGGTCGCTGGACAGCTGGCCAACAAGGCTGCCGACGGACTGGTCTGACACATCGGGGTACGGAGACGGGGCGGCACTCGCTCCGCCGTCTCCGGCAGCGCCGTAGCCAGCGCCTTCGTAGTTTCCCTCGTATGCGCTACTCATAGACGCCCGCCTGCGTTCGGGTCGTAACCCTCCTGGCCGGTCTCTGGGTCGTAGCTGACAGGTGCGCCAGCACTCCAGCCGGCTGCGGCTGGGTCGGTTCCGTATGTGGGTTCGCCATACGTCGACTCCCCAGGAGCGGGTTGCCCGTACGACGCCTGTCCATAGGCAGGTTGGCCATATGACGATTGGCCGTATGCCGATTGCTCACCAACGTAGTCGTAGGCCCCTGGCTGTTCTGCTGAGTCATCGCGACGTGCGTCGATGGCACCGCGAGAGACTCGACCGGCAACCACGCCAGCCACGGCCGCGCCGGCAAGAAACGCTCCCGGACGGCGGCGCGCAAGATTGCGCAGCTCGTCCAGCAACTGTCCCGGATCGCGGTCGGACAAGAAGTCAGCGGCCCGCTCGGTAAGCTCCGAGCCCTGTCGGGCCAGAGACGTCGCAAGACCTGACTGCCCGCTCTGATCGGCCATGCTGCGCAACTCGGAGCTGAAACTGCGAATCGTCTCCGCTGCCTTGTCGCGCTGGCTCAACGCTTGGTCCGACAGTTGGGTCTTGGTCTCGCCCATCAGTGCCTGGGCCTGGACCTTGGCATCCGAAACGACTTCACCCACCTGCTGCTTTGCAGTCTCGGCGACTTGCTGGCCCTGTTGGACGGCCGTGTCCTTGACCTTTGAGGTTTCATCCTTGGCCACGTCCTTGGCGCTGGTGTCGTCGGCCTGGGAGGCGTAGTCGGTTGTGCCGGTGTAGCCGGTGGTGCCCTCGTAGCCGGTGGTCTGCGGGTAACCCGTGTCGGCAGATGTGGTGGAACTTGGGTCGCCGAACGTGTCGTCGTCCAGTCCAAGTGAATTGTCGGTTCCCGCAGTGTTGTACGGGTCGTTCGAGCTTGTCGTCATAAGGCATCCCTTTCGTCTCGACTGAAGTTATCTGTTCCCCACGCTTCCGAATCGAAACGTTCTCGGAATCGGTGCGATCGTACACATGAGGCTCCGGTTTCGCAGGCGTTGCACCGCTCGATTACAGCATGGGAGGCCAGCAGCCGAGCGCTCCAGCGGACGCATAGCTCGCCCGGCCAGGAACTTTGCCCATCGAGGTGTGCATCACCCGCAAAGTGGGTAAGTTTACTGTGTAAGCGCGAAGCAGGTGTCTTGGGTCTGCTTCGCATCGGAAAGCACCACTTCGGATCAAGAGGAGACTGCATATGCTCAGTCAGGATCAGGTACAACAGGCAGTCGGCGCGGACGCCTACGGACCGGACGGGGAGAAGATCGGCAAAGTCGGCCAGATCTTCCTCGA
>JACCSH010000271.1 GCA_013813125.1 Nocardioidaceae bacterium
GCCGCAACGTCGACACCGTGCTCGGTCCAGAAATGCGCAGCACCGGTGAGGTGATGGGCATCGACACGAACTTCGGCATCGCGTTCGCCAAGGCCCAAGCCGCAGCGTTCGGCGGACTTCCCGTCTCCGGAACCGTCTTTGTGTCGGTGGCCAACGCGGACAAGCGGCACATGATCTTCCCGATCAAGCGATTGGCTGACCTCGGATTCGCCATCCTCGCGACCGAGGGCACAGCTGCGACGCTCCGCCGAAATGGCGTCGCCGCCACGGTTGTCCGAAAGCACACACAGGGCACGGGAGAAGACGGAGAACCGACCATCGTGGGCCGCATCCTGGCGGGCGAGGTCGACCTCGTGATCAACACACCGCACGGCTCCACCTCGGGCGGGTCGCCACGCCGCGACGGATACGAGATACGTACCGCGTCAGTGGCGACCAACATCCCCTGCATCACCACGGTGCAAGGGCTGGCGGCCACCGTCCAGGGGATCGAAGCGCTCCAAGCCGGCAACCTGGAAGTACGTTCCCTGCAGAGCTGGGCGAGCGCGGTTCAACCGCTCACCGACTCAAGCTCTGCCGACGCTTTCGCTGATGAGCTCCGGACGGCGAAGCTGTGACGGTGCGCGCGCCGGCCCGCGGACCGATCCAGGTGGACGGCGAGGTGTTCTCCAACAAGAGAGTCGGTGCCTACGCCCATCTCGTCCTGGTCGCCGACGGTATCGCCGAGAGAACCCGACCCGGTCACTTCGTCGCGCTCTCCGTTGGGGGCCCGACGTCGGCGAGGCTGCTCAGGCGCGCGTTCTCGATCTACCGGGTCAGGCCCGCTGGCATCTACGGTGGAACTGTCGAGATCGTTTTTGCCGCCACCGGACCTGGCACGCAGTGGCTGGCCGAGCGGCGCGCCCATGACCCTGTCAACGTGGTCGGCCCGCTGGGTCGGCCTTTCGCTCTGCCCAAAGAGCCGGTGGGATGTGCCCTCGTCGGTGGAGGTTATGGCTCGGCACCGCTGTTCGGGTTGGCGGCGAGGCTGCGGGAGCGGGGGTGCGGCGTACACATGGTGTTGGGAGCTGCGACCGAGTCGAGACTCTTCGGTGCCCTGGAAGCCAAACGAGCAGCCCAGTCGGTGACCGTCACCACCGAGGACGGGTCGGTCGGGATCAGGGGACGGGTCACTGATCCCTTGCCTTCGCTGCTCGCCCGGCACTCAATCGAGGTCGTGTACTCGTGTGGACCCATGGGCATGCTCGCGGCGGTGACACGCGTGGCGACTCAGCACGGCGCCTGGAGCCAAACCGCCGTCGAGGAGTCCATGGCCTGTGGCATCGGTGTCTGTATGACCTGCGTTCTTCCCGTGGTCGGCGACGACGGGGTGACAAAGATGGTCCGTGCGTGCGTCGAGGGACCGGTGTTCGCTGGTGACAAGGTGCGCTGGGAGGCGGTCGGCACCGTTCCTGCGGGCACGTTCGGAGCACCGGCCGCGGGCGGTCACTGATGTCGCCCGCACTGCTCCCCGACGACGTCGACCTCACCACCGTGCTGGCTGACGCCCACCTGGAGAACCCCGTGATGACCGCCAGTGGTTGCGCGGCGTCGGGCCAAGAGCTCCAGCAGTTCTTCGACGTGGCCGAGCTGGGCGCCGTCGTCACCAAGTCGATCCTCCGGGACCCGCGCTCCGGGCGGGCGACACCACGGATGGTCGAGACGCCATCGGGAATGCTGAACTCCATCGGTCTACAAGGACCGGGTATCAATGCTTTTCTGGCTCGCGACCTCCCGTGGCTCCTCCAGCACGACGCTCGTCCGATCGTCTCAATCGCCGGGTCGTCGCTGGGGGAATACGCCGAGCTGGCCCGGCGTGTCGGCAACACGCCGGGCGTGGCGGCGATCGAGGTCAACATCTCGTGCCCCAACGTCGAGGATCGGGGCCTCGTCTTTGCGTGTGACCCGGTTCAGGCGGGCCGGGTGCTGTCCGTCGTACGCCGAGACACCGCTCGGGGTGTGCCAGTGTTCGCCAAGCTTTCGCCGGACGTTACAAGCATCGTGGACATCGCCCGCTCGGTGGTCGAGGCCGGCGCCGACGGGCTCGTGCTGATCAACACTCTGCTCGGCCTCAGCGTGGACCTTGCGACGATGCGACCCACCCTGGCCGGCGTCACAGGTGGCTTGTCCGGCCCGGCCGTTCGGCCCGTCGCCGTGCGTGCGGTATGGCAGGTCGCCAATGCCCTGCCTGGCATCCCGCTCATCGGAGTCGGCGGCATCCGCACCGGTGCTGACGCCCTCGAGTTCCTCGTCGCAGGCGCGAGCGCTGTGCAGGTCGGAACCGCGATATTCAACGATCCGGGCGCTCCGATCCGGGTGCTGCGCGAGCTCCGCACAGAGCTCGCGTCCCGCGGCTTCGCCCGCGTGAGCAGCGCCGTGGGGTTTGCGAACCGGTCCGCAGCCGATGTCGCGGCGGCGGCGGGATGAGACCGTTCGGTGAGAGGCTCCGCGCGGCGACAGACTCACGAGGGCCGCTGTGCGTCGGCATCGACCCGCACGCGAGCCTGTTGCGTGGATGGGGGCTGACCGATGACGCGGCCGGCCTCGAGACGTTCGCTATGACGTGTGTGGAAGCGCTGGCGGCTGAGGTGGCGGTGCTCAAGCCCCAATCGGCGTTCTTCGAGCGCCACGGGTCGCGGGGCGTCGCCGTCCTCGAGCGGCTCATCTCGGCCGCCCGCGAGCAAGGCGCGCTGGTGGTCCTCGATGCCAAGCGGGGCGACATCGGTTCGACCATGCAGGGCTACGCCGATGCCTACGTCGACCAGGGATCGCCGCTCGCCGCTGATGCGGTAACGGTGAATCCGTTTCTGGGGTTCGAGTCGTTGCGGCCGATGCTCGACACCGCTCACGCCCACGGTGCGGGGGTATTCGTGGTTGCGCTGACTTCGAACCCCGAAGGGTGGCAGGTGCAACGGGCCCGAGGTCGCCATGGTTCAGTGGCGGGGGAGGTCCTCGACGCGATCCGCGTTGAGAACGTCGGTGCTGAGCCGATGGGGTCGGTTGGAGCCGTCGTCGGGGCCAATCTGGCGTCCCTCGATGAAGACGTGGCGATCAACGGACCACTTCTTGCACCAGGCTTCGGCGCCCAGGGCGGCGGTCCAGACGACCTGCGGCGGTTGTTCTCGAAAGTGCCACAACTGCTGCTGCCGTCGACGTCTCGGGAGGTGCTGCGGACCGGGCCCGGCATCACGGCGCTGCGCGCTGCGGCCCGCCGTACCATCGGCGTCGTCGAAGCGACCGTCGGCTGATGTTCGGTCGCAGAAAACCGTGTCGTTACCGGTGGTCACCGTTGGCATGCAAGAGTGTTCTGTCGAGGCGTCCGCACGGGGGGTCGTCGTCCCAGCGCCGCGTTCGGTGAGACGCGGAATTCCGACTAGCGAGGTATGAAAATGAAAAGACTTGCCACACTCAGTGCCGCGGCAGTGCTGACACTGACGACGCTGACAGCCTGCGGCGGGGACGGTGACGAGTTCTGCGACCAGGTCAAGGAGGCTGAAGCAGATTCCGCAAACCTGTCTGCGGAGCAGATCCAGGAGAAGTTCGAGGAGTTGGCGGATTCTGCGCCCGAGGCGCTAGAGGCCGACTTCGACGCCCTCAGCGGCGTCGACTTCAGTGATCCGACCAGCGTTGATCCGGATAATATGGACGAACTCCAGGAGGCGTTCGAGAACATCGAGCAGTACATCACGGCCGAATGCGATGTGGATGTCGAGTGATCTGAGCGGGCTTTGCAGTATGCGGTCTGCTCTGCGGCGACGCCCACTAGGATGCAGTCGCGTCCTCGGGGTGCTCGCGGCGCACTGCTAGCCGAGGGAGGTGCGGATGTCGGATCAGCCATCGCACTCTTCGCCGACGCCTCCTCAGCCAAGCGGTTCCAGTCGCCAGCTGCCCTACGGTCAGTTCGGCGGCGAGTCGCCACCCGCGCTTTCACCGGCACCGCAGTACCCGCGGCAGCAGCTTCTGCCGCAGGACGTCAAGCCTGGCCGCAGCCGGGTCCCGCAGGTCATCGGTGTCCTCGTGGTGCTCGCAGTGCTCGGCGGAGGCCTGCTTGCATGGTTTCTGCTGAGAGACGACGGCGAGGACACCCGAGCGCAGTACTGCGCCGAACTCAACGAGCTGACCGACGGCGGTGACTTGATGGGGATGGTTGAGGGGGCGAATGAGTCGACATTGCTCCAGCTGGAAACGGTGGCC
>JACCSH010000295.1 GCA_013813125.1 Nocardioidaceae bacterium
ACTGTCGTGGCTCTGCGCACGATGGCCACGACAGTGGTGGCCACGGAGCTTGAACGGCTCTGGGGGCGCCTGGACGGGCTGACGCCGGAGCAGCAGGTCGAGATCACCTCTACGGTGCGCCGAGTAGCCGACAAGCTGCTGCACGAGCCCACGGTGAGGGTCAAGGAGTTCGCCGGACGCGCGCCGGAGTCCTCGTACGCCGAGGCCCTGGCTGAACTCTTCTCGCTTGACCGAGCTGCCGTCGAGGCTGTCACCAGGGCAGGCGACAAGTCATGACGGTCCTGCGGGTCGGCACCCGGGCAAGCACCCTCGCACGCACCCAGACTCAGGTCCTCGCCGACCGGCTCACCAAGACGCTGGGTGTCGCGGTCAACGTGGTACCGGTTGTCAGCGATGGCGACCGATCGACCGCGCCGCTCACCGAGATCGGGGGACAAGGGGTGTTCGTCGGCGCTGTCCGAGAGGCTCTGGTCGCGGGCGATGTCGACGTCGTCGTGCACTCGCTCAAAGATCTGCCTACCTCAGCTGACGACCGAGTCCGGCTGGCCGCGGTGCCAGCGCGAGACGACTTCCGTGATGCACTGGTGGCTCGCGACGACCTGACTTTGGCTGAGCTGCCGCCAGGCTCAACCGTCGGAACCGGGTCTCCTCGCCGTACGGCGCAGCTCAACGCCCTCGGACTCGGTGTCGTCGTCGTCTCGATCCGAGGGAACGTGGAGACACGCCTGGCGAAGGTGAGTTCAGGGGAGCTCGACGCGATTGTCCTCGCGCGGGCCGGTCTGGTTCGGCTCGGGCGAGGCGACGAGATCACCGAGACTATCGACCCGATCCAGATGCTGCCCGCGCCCGGCCAAGGTGCACTCGCTGTCGAGGTGGCCGCTTGCTCCCATGGGCTCGCCGACGATATCGCTGGCGCACTCGACGACAGCTGCAGCCGTGCAGCGGTCACTGCTGAGCGCGCACTCCTGCGCAGGTTGCAGGCGGGATGTCTGGCGCCGGTGGGCGCCCTTGGAGACGTCGCTGAAGGCGACGAAGGGCCGGAGCTCTGGCTGCGTGGGGTGGTGGTGGCGCTCGATGGCTCTGTCGCTGTCCGGATGTCGGCGATCGGTAGCACGGCTGACCCGGCCGAGTTGGGCGACCGGCTCGCCAAGGAGATGCTGGCCGATGGCGCCGACTCGATTTTGCAGAAGCGGGCATCGTGACGAGAACCCCGCCGGCATCAGCACCCAGCAGCGCCCCCACCTCGCGCGTGAACCTCCAACTGGAACCTCCAAATGAAGAAGCTGCACATAGTCAACCTCCTCGAGACAAGACGGTGAAGAAGAACATGGCGAAGACCGCCACAGCCAAGACGCCAAGCCGCTCCGTGAGCGCCTCCGCCGGACGACCGACGGGTGCGACGCGAGCGGCAGGGTCGGTCGCGTTCGTCGGGACGGGTCCTGGAGATCCCGGACTTCTCACGGTGCGAGCGCTCGAGCTCATCAAGAGCGCCGACGTCGTGATCACCGGTACCCCCGAGCATTCTGAGCTGCTCCATGACCTGCTCGGAGAGCGCTTCGAGAAAGTGACACTGATCGACGGGAGCTACGGCGAGGACGGGCAACCTTTGACCTCCGCATCGCTGGCCAGGTTGGTCGTCAGACATGCCAAGGCCGCCGGCAACGTCGTCCGCCTTCTCGCCGGCGACCCTTGGATGTACGCCACGGGCGCAGAGGAGGCCGCGGCCTGCGCCAAGGCGGACGTCACTTTCGAGATCGTGCCAGGGGTCAGTTCAGTGACGGCCGTGCCCGCTTACGCCGGAGTCCCCTTGACCACGCGCACGACGGGTGAGGTGACGGTCCTCAAGGTCGACGGCAAGCCTGGCAAGATCGACTGGGCGAAGTACGTCGACTGCCAGACGCTGGTCCTGTTGTCTGCAGCAGAGTCGATCGCGGAGGTTGCTCGAGGTCTGCAAGCGGCCGGCCGGTCGAGCGGCACACCGATCTCCCTGACCTCGGTGGGCACCACCACCGAGCAGACCACTGTCGTTTCGACATTGTCAGGTGTGGCAGCCGACGTAGAAGGCGTGCGTCTTGCTGCACCCGTGATCACCGTGGTTGGTGAGGTGGTCGAGATGCGCGGTGCGCTGTCGTGGTACGAGACCAAGCCACTTTTCGGCTGGCGCATCCTCGTGCCCCGCACCAAGGAGCAGGCGGCCACACTGTCGGCGAGCCTGCGCACCTTTGGTGGTGTGCCCGAAGAGGTGCCGACCATCTCGGTCGAGCCGCCTCGCAACCCCATGCAGATGAACAAGGCGGTGCGGGGGCTGGTCGAGGGCCGCTACGAGTGGATCGTCTTCACCTCCCTCAATGCGGTCAAGGCTGTGCACGAGAAGTTTGACGACTACGGCCTCGATGCGCGGGCTTTCAGCGGACTCAAGGTCGCCGCGGTCGGTGACAAGACCGCAGAAAGCATTGCCGCCTGGGGCATCCGTGCCGACCTGGTGCCGTCGGGTGAACAAAGCGTCCGTGGCCTGCTCGAGGACTGGCCGCCTTACGACGACGTCCTCGATCCGATCAACCGAGTCTTTCTGCCCCGCGCCGACATTGCCACTGAGACGTTGGTGGCCGGGCTGCATGACTTGGGATGGGAGGTCGACGATGTGACGGCCTATCGCACGGTCCGGGCCGCCCCGCCACCGGCATCGACGCGCGACGCAATCAAGACCGGGAGGTTCGACGCGGTGGTGTTCACCTCGTCGTCTACCGTGCGCAACCTGGTCGGTATCGCCGGCAAGCCCCACGCCAGCTCCGTCATCGCTGCGATCGGCCCAGCCACCGCCAAGACCTGTGAGGAGCACGGTCTTCGGGTCGATGTGCTCGCTTCACAGCCGTCCGCCGAGACACTCGCACAGGCACTCGCCGACTTCGGTGCTGCGCGGCGGCTCGAGCTGATCGAGGCCGGGGAGCAGGTGGCCAAGCCGTCGGAACGCCGTACGCCTCCTCGCCGTCGCGCCACCTGACGCGATGAGCTGGCCAGCGAGTCGTCCTCGGCGGTTGCGCTCATCGGCCGCGATGCGGCGACTCGTGGCTGAGACAACGGTGGTCCCGAGTCAGCTGGTGCTGCCGTTGTTCGTCGCCGAGGGGTGCGACGAGCCGACGGCGATCAGCAGCATGCCAGGGGTCGTGCAGCACTCATTGGACTCGCTGCTACGAGCAGCCGAGCACGCCGTCGAGGCGGGGGTCGGTGGCCTGATGTTGTTCGGCATCCCGGCTCAGAAGGACTCGGTCGCGAGCGCAGGCATCGATCCCGCGGGTGTGCTCAACCGAGCTATCTCGGCGGTGGTCGGCGAAGTGGGGGACGCGACTGTCGTCATGAGCGACCTCTGCCTCGACGAGTTCACCGACCACGGCCACTGCGGGCTACTGGCCGCCGACGGGACCGTCGACAACGACGCCACCTTGCAGCGATACGCCGAGATGGCACTCGCCCAAGCCGCAGCCGGCGTCCATATGGTCGGGACGAGCGGGATGATGGACGGCCAGGTCGGGGTGGTCCGAGCGGCGCTCGACTCGGCCGGCCACCTCGATGTCGCCGTGCTCGCGTATGCGGCAAAGTACGCCTCCGCGTTCTACGGTCCGTTCCGGGAGGCGGTTGCCTCGTCGCTCGACGGCGACCGACGTACCTATCAACAAGACCCAGCCAACCGCCGCGAGGCACTGCGGGAGGTCGAGCTCGATCTTGCTGAGGGAGCCGATGTGGTGATGGTCAAGCCAGCACTCGGCTATCTCGACGTGCTCAGTGACGTCGCAGCGGTGTCGCAGGTGCCCGTCGCTGCATATTGCGTGTCCGGCGAGTACTCGATGGTGGAGGCTGCTGCCGCGGCAGGCTATTTCGACCGCCGAGCGGTCGTGCTGGAGATCTTGACGTCGATTCGGCGCGCCGGAGCAGACCTGATCTTGACCTACTGGGCTGTCGAAGCAGGCGGCTGGATGGCGGACCCGCCAGGGGGAGTTCGCACTGCCCAGGAGGCTCAGTGAGAATGGGCGCATGAGCAGCCTCGAGTTCGAGCTCTCCTACAAGCAGATTCGATCCAGCGAGCTCTTCGCGCGTGCGCTGACCGTGACGCCTGGAGGGGTCAACAGCCCGGTACGGGCTTTCGGAGCTGTGGGAGGCACCCCTCGCTTCATGGCTCGTGGCGAGGGTGCGTACCTCTTCGACGTGGACGGCAACGATTACGTCGACCTCGTCTGCTCATGGGGTCCAATGATCCTCGGCCACGCCCACCCCGAGGTGGTCTCGGCGGTGCAAGGTGCCGTGGCGAAGGGCACGTCGTTCGGAACGCCTGCCCTGCCCGAGGTCGAGCTGGCCGAGGAGATAGTGGCTCGAACGC
>JACCSH010000324.1 GCA_013813125.1 Nocardioidaceae bacterium
GGGCTCACCACCTTCAGCGACGTGAGCGTGATCGTTCAGTTCCTCATTGCGCTGATCGGGCTTGGTGTGGCGATCGACTACTCACTGCTGCTCGTGTCGCGGTGGCGAGAGGAGCGCGCACACGGCCGCGATAACGAGGGGGCTGTGATCATCTCGATGAAGACCGCTGGGCATGCCGTTCTCGCATCCGGAGTGACGGTGGCGATCAGCCTGGTGGCACTACTCGTTGTCCCCGTGCCTTTCCTTCGCAGCATGGGGATCGCGGGGATGTTGATTCCCCTGGTGAGCGTGGCAGTGGTCCTGACGCTGCTGCCAGCGCTCTTGTCGAGTATCGGACCCCGTGTCGACTATCCCCGCATCCGCAAGGAAGGCACAGCGTCGCGCGGCTGGTCCGCCTGGGCGCGGCTCATCGTCAGGCACCGCTTCGTCGCGGCAGCGGTAGCCGTGGTCCTGCTCGTCCTCCTCATCATTCCCGTGTTCAGTCTCAAAATCGGGCAGTCGGGCGTCGAGTCACAAGCGCGAAGCGGCCCCAGGTACGAAGCCTTACAGACCCTGCGCGAGGGCGGGGTCGGAGCTGGAATCCTCACCCCTGTCAACGTCCTCGTGCCGGCGAACGAGGCGGAAGCAGCGGCCGAGGCGGCAGCGGGCGCTGACGGAGTCCAGACGGCTGTCGTCGGTAGCAGCCAAGGCGACCTTGCCGTCGTCGACGTGCTGCCGACCGATGTCACGGTCGACAGCTCCGGCACGGACGTAGTGCAAGGCATCCGAACGGCAGTCGAATCGGCCGTCAGCGGCGAAGTAGGCGTGACCGGTCTCGGGGCGACCGTGGAGGACTATTTCAAAGCGGTGTACGACAAGTTCCCGTACGTGCTGGCACTGATCTCACTGATCACCTTCCTCCTACTCGTGCGCACCTTCCGTTCGTTGCTGCTGCCACTCAAGGCCGTCCTGCTGAACCTGATCTCGCTTGCGGCAGTGTTCGGGGCGGTCGTGTTCTTCTGGCAGATGGGGAACGGGTCCGACGCCATCTTCAGCGTCACCGAGACCGGCGCCATCACCTTCTGGCTACCCGTGCTCATCTTCGCCTTCCTGTTCGGGCTGTCGATGGACTACGAGGTCTTCATCTTGGCGCGGATGCGAGAGGAGTACGACCGCACCGGCGACACGGAGATGGCCGTCATCACCGGCATCGGTCGGACCGGGCGACTCGTCACGTCCGCTGCGTTGATTCTCTTCTTCGCCTTCTCGGCGCTCGCGTCTTCGCCTGGCACGGACATCAAGGTGCTCGGGACAGCGCTCGGGGTCGGAATCCTCATCGACGCAACGATCGTGAGGGCGCTGCTCGTGCCCGCCCTCGTCAGCACGTTCGGCCGATGGAACTGGTGGTTACCCGACTGGCTCGCCCGCGCCCTTTTCGTCGAGCCCTCACCACTCGCATCTCGCATCTCGGTGGCGAACGGTGCGACAGCGGACAAGGTGCCCGCCGACGCCAGGTAACTCTCAGACTGACACTCCCCGTTGTATGCCGTGGGGGAGCCTCGGTACGTTCAGCGCACACGGACACCCAGGGGGAAGGTCTCCATCATGCACAGGCGACTCGCAGGGGCACTCACGAGCACGACGACCAAGTGGATGGCACTGGTCTTTTGGGTTGCTCTCACAGCCTTCGCTGTGCCTCTGAGCGATCTCACGGAGATTGAGTCCAACGACGCCATCTCCTGGTTGCCGGGCAGTGCCGAATCCACCAGGGCCCTCGAACAGCTGGCCTCGTTTCAAGACCCCAACCAGCTCGACGCTGTCGTCATCTACGAACGCCAGGGCGGCTTGACTGGCAACGACGTTGCCAAGGTCGACTCCGACGTCGAAGCGTTCACTCAGTTCGACGGGGTCGTGAAACAGCTGGTGACCGGACCCCTTCCCAGTGCCGACGGAGAGGCGTTGACGGTCCGGGTGCCGCTCGACCTCGGCCCCAACGGGTGGGAGAAGGCAGGCGCGGTCATCGCCGACATGCGAGAGACGGCCGAAACTGACGCGGATGGCCTGTCGTCGTACTTCACCGGCCCGGCCGGAGTCGCCGCCGACCAGAGCGAGGTCTTCAAAGACATCGACGGAACCTTGCTCTACTCGACGATCGCGGTCGTCGTGGTGATCTTGCTGTTGACCTATCGCAGCCCGCTCTTGTGGTTGCTCCCTGTTGTCTCCGCTGGCATCGCGCTCACCTGTGCGCAAGCCGTCATCTACTTGCTCGCCAAGAATGCGGACCTCACGGTCAACGCCCAAAGTGCGGGGATCCTCACCGTGCTTGTCTTCGGCGCCGGCACCGACTACGCGCTGCTGCTGGTCGCCCGCTACCGCGAGGAGTTGCGGCGTCACGACGATCGGCACGAGGCAATGGCGGAGGCCCTGCATCGCGCCGGCCCAGCGATCATCGCCAGCGCGGGCACCGTGATAGTGGGGATGC
>JACCSH010000327.1 GCA_013813125.1 Nocardioidaceae bacterium
CGCGCGTAGATGCCGGGGGAGCCGTGGCCCTGGATAAAGACTTGGTCACCACCGCCTGGGTGGTCCTTGCCGCGGAAGAAATGGTTGAAGCCGACCTCATAGAGGCTCGCCGCCGACTGGTAGGTGGCGATGTGGCCGCCAACCTCGAGACCCTTGCGGTTGGCGCGCGAGACCATGACAGCGGCGTTCCAGCGAATGAAAGCCCGAATACGGCGCTCGATGTGTTCGTCGCCGGGAAACCACGGCTCACGCTCGGGTGGAATGGTGTTGATGTAGTCCGTGCTGCGCAGCGCTGGAACTCCGACCTGGTTCTCACGAGCTCGCTCCAGCAGCTTGAGCATCACGTAGCGGGCGCGTGTCTTGCCCTTCTCGTCAAGCAGGGCGTCGAGTGAGTCGAGCCACTCTTGCGTCTCTTCGGGGTCGACGTCGGGCAGCTGTGTGGGCAACCCCTCGTGGATCACTGACGGTCGGTCGTTTGGGCTCACCACGTGCGTCCTCTTCGTCGCTCAGGGGTAACCATTCCTCGGCTGCCCACACAGTGTCTCCGGGCGTTCCGCGCCCAAGCTCGTCTTCGTCTGGAATACACCGTCAGTCTCGCACTTTTCGGCGCGGCAATCACATGCAGCTCCGTCTCCTTCAGCCAAGAGGCATGGCCCCAGGGCTTGTGGAGCCGCTCCTTCGAGGTGGACTACGCTGCGTCGGAGGTACACAGGAGGTGTGCCGGCAGCGAGGAGGGATTTCGTGAGTACGACCGCGGGCAGCGCGGATAGCGGACTGGTCAGCCGGTTCGGCTTCGAGCCCGGAATGGTAGTTCAGGAGCTGGGGTGGGATGATGACATCGACGAGGATCTGCGTGCCGCTGTCGAAGCCGCTGTCGGTGGTGAGCTGGTCGATGACCGGTACGGCGACGTGGTGGACGCCGTTCTGCTGTGGTGGCGAGATGATGACGGCGACCTGGTTGACGGCTTGGTCGACTCGCTGACCGACCTGGCGGAGGGGGGCATGATCTGGTTGCTCACACCCAAGGTCGGTCGCGACAACTACGTAGACGCCAGCGACATCGCCGAGGCAGCCCCGACAGCCGGCCTCTCGACCACTACGAGCCTCGCGGCGGGCCTGGACTGGTCCGCCACAAAGCTGGTCTCGCCCAAGTCGGCGCGTTCTGGCCGACGCAGCGGTTGATGCTTGAGATTGGACAACGGGCACCCGGCTTCAGCCTGAAAGACTCCCACGGTCAGGACGTGTCACTGACCGCCTACGCCGGCTCCAAGAACGTCGTACTGGTCTTCTACCCCTTCGCGTTCAGTCGCGTGTGCACCGGAGAGTTGGCTGAGATTCGCGACCAGTTCAGCGCCTTCTCCAACCCGTCGACCGAGTTGCTGGCCATCTCGTGCGACCCAATGTTCTCCTTGCGTGCCTTCGCGGAGGCCGAACGGCTGCCTTTCCCGATGCTCAGTGACTTCTGGCCACACGGTGAGGTCTCTTCGGCGTACGGCGTGCTCAACGAACGACTGGGCTGCTCAGGACGAGCCACCTTCGTGATCGACCGCGCCGGCACGTTGCGCTGGCAACTGCACAACGAGATCCCCCAGGCGCGAAACTTGGTGGATTACGGCCAGATACTGAGCAGTCTGGAGTGAAACCATTACTTGGGGTACGTGCCTGCTCACGTTGCGGCAGCACTATGAGATTCGCTGGTTTTTCCCGGCTGGAGGGTGTCCAATTGAAGGTGACTCGACCGCCAGCGAACCGAGACGTTGGCGGTCGAGGCTTGCTTTCTCACACGACTCGGCTGTCGGGGCGTATAGCTCAGCGGTAGAGCACCTCCCTTACAAGGAGGTGGCCGCAGGTTCGATCCCTGCTGCGCCCACGAGAATTACCGCAGGTCAGAGGCTAGATTCCTCATCCGCAGAGCGTGGCGAGCCATAAACAAGCCACAAGGGTTGGATCGCCCAGGGGCGCTGTTGCGTTGGCTGATCGGTTGGCAGGGTTGAACCCCGTTAGCGTCGGTCAGATGCCGAGCGCGAGTTCATCGAAGTCCACCTGAGTTGGCTCAATCGCTTAGTGCGTGAGTTCGCTGCCGTTGAGGGCGTCGAGAATCGACTTCTGGCCGGGGCTCACGACGGGCGGGAAGGCCTGGGCGGCGCCGTTGATCGCGATGGTCGCTGAGCGCAGCGGTCTCAGTTGACGCACGATGTTGCCGATGGCCAGGCCGGTTCTTCGTTGGGCCTCACGAGAGACGGCGAGGGCGGTGAACACGATGGTCAGGTGGGCCTCGATCGCATCGCGGGTCCGCACGAACATCGGCCGTGCGCGAAGGTCGGTCTTGGATATCCGGAACGACTGCTCGACGCGCCATAGCTCGTGATAGCTGCCGATGACCTCACCGGCGCCCATCAGGTCCGCACCGATGTTGGTGACGTAGCCCTTGAGCCCGACCAGGCGTCGGGCGCGGGCCAGCGAGGCCTCATCGAGGGACTTGTTGCCGTTGGTGTTCTTCACGAACCGCGGGGCCCGGGCTGCTTTCTCCCCAGCGACAACTTCCTTCGCGCGGTTCTCCTGCAACGTGAGAGTCCTGTTGTCGCGCACAGCGCGTTTGGTCGAGTAGGCCCACACTGCGCGCCACGAGCCGGGATGCTGCTCAAGGTCCCAGGCGGGCTCCTTCTTGAGCCTCGGGTCGTTCTCGATCACCCGGCTGTTCTTCGGGGTGGTCGTGTCGATGAGCTGGGCGTCGGTGAACGCGTCGCCGTGCCAACGGAAGTGGGAGGCCAGGTCGATGGGGGCCTTGGTGACCCGGGAGCCGACGATGAACTTCAACCCCGCCTCGTGGAGTTCGGTGAGGTTCGAGGTTGAGAGCATTCCCGCGTCGGCCACGACGACCATGTCGGACAAGCCGTGGCGCTGGGCGAACTGTTGGACGATCGGGATGATCGTGTGAGTCTCGGCCTTATTGCCCTCATAGCAACCGATCTCGAGGGGGAACCCGGTCCGATCGACCAGCAGCCCGACCACGACCTGAGGGTCGACCCTGCGCTCCTTGGAGAACCCGACCTTGCGGAGGGCGTCTTCCTTCTCTGCCTCGAAGTAGAGCGTGGTGACGTCGTAGAGCACCAAAGACACATCGCCGGCGTTCAGGGCGTGGGCGAAGCACGCGGTCGCGATCTGGTCGCGGTACTTGGCGGCCTCGACGCGTCGCATCGTGCGTTTCATCGTGGAGTAGCTCGACGGGTCCTGGCCCAGGTCGGCCAAGACCCGGCCGGTGTCGAGCAGGGAGGTCGGCTCGACGATCCGGGCAATCACCAGGTCGCGGAACGTCTCATCGCCCAAGACGTCGAACCCGAGTTGGTCATAGACACCACCCAGGGCGTCGAACAACAGCCGTGATGTCGTTGCGACGACCCGCCCGCCACCGTCACGACCGCCCGTACTGGGCGAGGAGGCCGTGTCGAGCAAGCCCTGTGCGAGCGGGCCAGCTGACAGTGGTCTGATCGGCGGCGTGGGCTCGACCCCGAACGCCAAGACGCCCTGTTCGGGGTCGCTCATCAGCTCGCGGGCGTGTTCAAGCAGAACGCCCAGCTCAGCCTCGGTGTGCGCTGAGCCGACGTGCTTCACGATCCGCTGACGCCCACCGGAGTACTCAGCGATCTGCACTGCCGTCGCGCCCGATGCCGTACGAACCCGCCGAATGAACGCCACCAAGCGACCCTAAATGCGTCCGCCTTAGTGCGTGAAACCGCACTAAGCCGATCACGTTCGCGCAGGTCACAGGCACGCGCCCCCCGGAATCATCATCACGTGACCCAAGTCAGGCCAAAGTCCCGGCGGTGAGGTCCGCGGTGGTGCCCTCCTCGTCGGCGTCGTCAACCTCGATCTCGGTGTCTTCTGTGACCAGGAAGGTCAACGTCCCCGCCGTCGGGCTGTCAATGGCGAGGCTGCC
>JACCSH010000328.1 GCA_013813125.1 Nocardioidaceae bacterium
ACTGCGCACCACGTGGGCCACGATGCCGAACCCCTTGCCTCGAACGGCCTCGCCAACGCGACAGCCGACGAACTCGACTTCCCCACCGCGGGGGTGATCCGAGCTGGCTCCCGCCGTGGTTCTCGCCGAGATCGGTCGGATCCGCGAGGCTTCGGCGATCTACCGCTCGCTCGGTCCCATCGCGGACTGGCGACCGACTCCGCACGCAACCCTGTTCACCTTTGCGTTCGGTATCAACCTCGCGATCACCTTGGGTGCCTCCGAAGACGTCGCCACCCTGCGCGGGCGGCTGGCGTCGTACCGCGGTCACCACGTTGTGAGCGGGGTATGTTCCATCGCCTACTTCGGTCCGGTCGAGCTGTGGCTTGGCGTCGCGGCGGGGCACCTGGATCTGCTCGACGACGCCGTCGCCGACCTGGAGCATGCGGCCAAGGCGTGCGCCGTCTCCGGCGCCGCCGGCTTCCACGCAGAGGCGCAGTATGAGCTCGCCAACGCACTAGCTCTCCGGGCCGGGCCGGGCGATCTGCCCCGCGCCCGCTCCCTGGTCACCGAGGCAGCGCGCCAGACCGAGGCACTCGGCATGCCGCCGATAGCCGCCAAGGCAGCTCGTCTGACCAAACAACTCGACCAGCAGTCATCCACGATGCTGACGCCCCGGGAGCGCGAGGTCGCCGAACTGGTCGCGCAGGGCTTGACGAACCGTGAGATCGCGGCTCGGCTCTACCTGTCCGAGCGCACCGCCGAAAACCACGTACAGCACATCCTCACCAAGCTCGATCTGCGGAACCGGAGCCAGATCGCGACGTGGATCTCCAGCCGGAGATGAGTACCTAGCTGAGTACTTCCACGGACGTTCCACAGCCGTCAACTTCCTAGATTGGTCCTGCCCGTCATCAGACGAGGCAACAGTGCAATCAACGGAAAAGATCGGTGGCATCATGCGCATGACATGGAGAAAACGATGACTGAGCAGAAAGTGATTGCCGTCGTAGGTGCGACCGGTCAACAGGGCGGCGGCCTCGCCCGGGCGATCCTCGACACTGCGGGAGGCGAGTTCGCCTGTCGGGCGTTGACCCGGAATCCGACGTCGGACGCCGCTCGCGCGTTGTCCGACCGAGGGGCGGAAGTCGTCCAAGCAGACCTCGACGACGAGGCCAGCTTGACGCGTGCCTTCGAAGGAGCCTATGGCGCCTACTGCATGACGAACTTCTTCGAGCACTTCTCTGCCGACAAGGAACTCGAGCAGGCGGCGAACCTTGCCCGGGCGGTCAAGGCGGCCGGCATACGCCACGCCATCTGGTCCACGACGGAGGACAGCCGAGACTTGGTGCCGGTTGACGACGATCGCCTACCTGCCGTGGAGGGCACGTACAGGGTGCCGCACTGGGACGGCAAGGCCCAGGGCAACCGCTTCTTCGCCGAAAGCGGCGTCCCGACCACCTTCGTGCGTCTGTCCATGTTCTGGGAGAACTTCATCACCCCGGGGGCACCGCAGATGCCGCAGCGCGACCCCGACGGCGTACTCGCGATCACGATGCCGGCAGGCGACGCGAAGCTCCCAGGCATCGCCGCAGAGGATGTCGGCCGGTGCGCGTATGGCGTCTTCAAGGCAGGCGATGAGTTCGTCGGCAAGACTGTGGGTTTGGCGGGGGAACATCTGACGGCCGCGCAACTGGCTGCCGGGCTCTCGGGTGCGCTCGGCGAGACGGTGCGCTACAACGACATACCTCTCGAAGCCCTCCGTGCGGTTCCGGTTCCCGGTGTCGATGCGGTCGCGAACATGTTTCAGATCATCAGGGAGAACAACGAGGCCTACTGCGCGCACTACGACGTCAGTCTCTCCCGATCGCTGAATCCACAGCTCCAGACCTTCGCGGAGTGGCTCGCGGCAAACAAGCATCGACTCCAAGTGCCCGTCGGCATCGGCTGAAAAGGAGAACTCCATGACTGAGCAACCGCATGAGGTCATCTGGACGTTGACCAACGCCGTCATCCCGTCCAGCTGTCTGCACGTGGTGGCCGAATTGGGGGTAGCCGACCACATTGCAGATGAACCCGTGGGCGTCAAGGAGCTCGCGTCGCGTTGCGGCGCCGACGTGGACGGCCTCGCCAGGGTTTTGCGTCTGCTCGCCGCTTACGGCATATTCGCTGAAGTCGAGGGTGCCTACGGGCACACGGAGCCGTCTCGTCTGCTGCGCAGCGATCACCCGATGTCGATGCGGGCTTTCTCGCGGATGATGGGATTGCCTGTGTTTTCGGCCAGCTTCTCCCGCCTCGATCACTCCGTCCGCACCGGCTCGCCGGCGCTGGAGCAGGTGGCCCCCGAGGGGTTGTGGCCCTATCTGCAAGACCACCCCCGCGAGGCCGAGATCTTCGGCCAGGCCATGACCGGCAAGGCCGCTGCCGACATCGCCGCGGTCCTCGGCGGCTACGACTTCAGCCGTTTCGGTACAATTGCCGACATCGGCGGCGGGCGCGGTCACCTCCTTCTGGCCGTGCTGGAAGCCGCACACACCGCCGAGGGCATCCTGTTTGATCTGCCCGATGTGATCGACGCGCTCGAGATCCACTCCGAGCGGTTGACCAAGCGAGCAGGCGACTTCTTCGTCGACCCGTTGCCCGGCGCCGACGCGTATATCTTGATGGAAGTCATCCACGACTGGGCCGACGCCGAGGCCGTGGCAATTTTCGGCGCGATCCGCCGCGCCGCGCTGCCTGACGCGACCGTGCTGATCATCGAGGGTGTCGTCGACGAGGAGCAGGCGGACCCACGCGTTCAGACCCTGGACATCGTCATGCTGGCCGTGACGGGAGGACGCGAGCGCTCGCCCCGTCAGCTGGCGAAGCTGCTGGACGGCGCCGGTCTTCGGCTCAGCCGGGTCATCGAGACGTCCGGCCCCATGCGAATCGTCGAGGCCACCGCTGTATGACAGCCTTCGCGTGCGGTGCGGGGGCACTCGATGGGGGCTTCGACCCGGCGTATTTCTTGCGCGCCTAGGCTGGACGGTGGGCGGACTGGGCTGAGCCATATTCGTGCTTTGCGGCGCGAGCGACCCACGGCCACGTCATCAGCGCCCAGACGACAGAGACGATCGCGATCTCCGCCAGCACATACCAGGGCCAGTCGCCAAGCAGGTCGAGGATGGAAGCGGCTGCGGGCTTGGCATTGAGGTATCCGTAGTTGGTGTCGGCGACCAGGTTGAAGGTAAAGACGGATACCGCCCAGATCGAGGTGGCGACGATCGCCGTACGGTAGCCGCGCCAATCGGGCGCGAGCCCCAGCCCCCACGTCAGATAGATGGCAGCCCAGACGATCAGCACATGCATACCCCAGAACAAGATGAAGCCCACGTCAGGGAAGTTCACCGAAAGGTCGGGGGTGATGATCGCCTGCGTGGTCAGCGTCAAGCCCCAGTAGTACGTGAGGGCGACCGCCCACGGCCGATGCGTCCACAGTGCGTACGACGACACGATCCACGACAGGTCGCACAGCTGCAGTGGCAGAGTGCGGTCGAGTTCGAATGCACCCGGGCTGAGGTAGCGAAGTTGCAGCGGCACCGTGAACACCAAGGTCGCCACGGCCAGCGTCTTGCCGATGCGGTCTGCGGTGTCACTTCCCCGGTAAGCCCGGCCGACCCAGACCAGCGCGACAGCACCTACGAGCAAAAGCACGACCACGGCCTGATGTGACGCGCCGTACGCCGTGAACCCTTCCGCCGTCAGGCCCGGTTGCATGGTGACCCCCATTCCGTTGGCCACAGTCCTCTCCTCAATTATGGGCACATCCGGTCCGGTCAGCCCAACCCAGTCTCGGCTTTGAGTTACCGCCCACCGTGGAGCCGGCTGCGGGCGCGGGACGTGCGCCGAGCAGACTCCGGATGACCGCGGAGGTGATCCTTCCTCCACCGAGTCCAAGCTCAACCGCGCTCAACCTCGAAGCTTGAACACTCCCCCGGTCGGGTCTGCCGCAGCGGCGAGGCGGCCGTAGGGCGTGTTCTCGGCGGCCGCGATCACGCTGCCGCCCAAGTCGACCGCGCTCGCGAGAGTATTGTCGACATCCGCTACACCGATGTACACCGACCAGTGCGGCGGCACGCCTTCTGATAGGAACCCGGTTGCGTCCATGATCCCCGCTCTGGCGTTGTCCTCATCGGAGTATGTCGTGTAACGGAATTCCGGTGTATCCATCATCACGTGCGGGCTCCACCCGAAAACGGCCCGGTAGAACTGCACCGTCTTGTCGTAGTCGCGGGTGTGCAACTCGAAATGGACGGGCGTGTTGTCCTCTCGCATCACACCAAAGCCCTTCTCCGTGCCTGGTTGCCAGGCACTGATGGTGGCTCCGCCAGCGTCTTGGAGGATGGCGAAGCTCCCATTCTCGGCAACGTCCATCGGCTCCATCAACACCGTTCCGCCGTTGGCCTGAGCGGCCGCTGCGGTGACGCGAACATCGTCGGACCGAAGGTAAATGGACCACCCGTCTGGCGCATTCCACTCAGCCTGGTTGAGCATGCATCCGCCGACGGCTTTGCCGTCCTTCTCGAAGTACTTGTAGCCGCCGAACTCCGGCGGGGTGTCCTGAGTCGTCCAGTTGAAAAGCGAACCGTAGAACGCAACGGACTTCTCGACGTCTGAGGTCATCAGGTCCATCCAGCAGGGTGCGCCGAGTGGGATGTCGATTTCTGTAGTTGCAGCGGTCATGACGTGTGCTCCTCTACATCAGCTCGTCCGTTCTCGGGCGAGCGCCTGGTTGTTAGTCAGGTAGACCAGGAGCAGCGAGGCGACTCATCGGTCCGGCGACCTCTGTATCCGAGCTGTTTTCGCACGCGCCACTCATCCGCTGTTCGGGGGAGCCCCAGTCGCATCGGTGGCCAAGGTCGGTGGCAGTCCGAAAAGCGGGAACAGGCGAAGGTCGAAGAACGCCACCACATGGCTGATGCCCGCAGGAGTCAGTTCGAGCACCTGGAGCTGGAACGGGTGAAAGACGCCGTCGGGAGAAAGCATGTACATACCGAATGCGGCCTGACCGTTCGCGGCAGTCGGCACCATGCGCAGTTGCCCTGCTCCGGCAGGGCATTGGGTGTCCACGAGACGACCGATGTCCGTAGGACCCTGGTACCAGCCGGTGAACGGCGGCATCTCCCACAGCGCCTCTGCGGTGAAAAGCTCGACCAGCGCGGTCACATCTTTGCGTTCGAGCGCCAAAGCGTAGCGGTCGAGCATCTCCCGCATCCCAGGATCGGTCGGCTCCACAATGTCGTCCTCGGAGAGTCCCGCCTCTGCCAGCTGGGCCCTAGCCCGCTGCAACATACTGTTCACTGCGGCGGTACTGGTCTCGAGTGCTTCGGCGACCTCCGCAGCACTCCACGCGAGCACATCCCGCAGCACCAGCACGGCGCGTTGGCGGGCCGGCAAGTGTTGCATCGCAGCCACCAATGCCAGGCGCACACTGTGCTGGGCGGCAACCACGGTGGCCGGATCCGGAGCAGCCAGCGCGACCATCGCATCCGGAACAGGCTCGAGCCACGGCACCTCCTCCCGCCGCTCCAGCGGGTCATCCGGATTCGCTCGCGGTGCTCCCAGCCCGGTGGGCAGTGGCCGCCGGGCCCGCCCCTCCAGAGAGGTCAGGCAGGTGTTGGTGGCGATCCGATAGAGCCAGGTGCGCAGAGTGGAACGCCCCTCGAACCCGTGGTAGGCGCGCCATGCCCGCAGGTACGTCTCCTGCACCATGTCCTCGGCGTCGTGAACGGAACCCACCATTCGGTAGCAGTGGGAGAACAACTCGCGGCGGTACTGATCGGTCAGCTCGAGGAACTCGTCCTCGAGCAGGCCAGTGTCGGTCACGGTCATCAGGCTACGCCCATCCTAGAAGGTGCAAACTCGCTCGCTTCGGTGTCATCGACGTCAGGCACTTCTCGTTCGGGAGGCGAACGGCTGCCCGCTCCTGGAGGTACTGACCGGGGCCGGGAGCAGAACTCATCGTCGTACGGTCGATGAAATCCGGCGCTGGCCAAGGTCTACCTGCAAGACAACGACCTCAACAGGAAGGACCCGACCATGTCCCGCATGATCTTCGTCAACCTGCCCGTGAAAGACATCGCAGCCTCGAGGGCCTTCTTCACCCGCCTCGGGTTCGGCTTCAACACGAAGTTCAGCGACGACCGGGCGCTGTGCATGGTGGTCGCTGACAACATCTTTGTGATGCTGCTCGAAGAAGGCTTCTTCCGAACTTTCATCAACGGCGAAGTGAGCGACGCACACCAGACGACCGAGGTACTCACCTGCCTGAGCGCGAGCAGCAAGGAGGAGGTCCAGGAGCTGGTGCGCAAGGCGCTCGACGCCGGTGCCAAGCCGTGGCAGGAACCGGTCGCGCACGGCGGGATGTACGGCCACAGCTTCCAGGATCCTGACGGCCATGTGTGGGAGATCATGCATATGGACTCGGCCGAGGAGCAGTAGGGGGCGCACCGGTCCTGTCGAGGAGCGGTAAGTCGCTGACCCGCGAGGAGCTGTAGGTCAGAGCTCGGCCGAAATGTCCAGCATCTGGGCTCGAGGTCCGGTTGCCAGCCGGGCACCCGCTTGGTGGTGATGGCTCGCGTCGAGGGGGGTATTAGGGCTCCATCGCAACGTCTCGCGAAGGAGGCCTCGTGTCTGAGCCCGTTGTCCGTGCCCTCTCGATCCTCGACCCGTCCGACGGTTCGCTCATCGGCGAGCCCGACTGCGCCACAATCACAGAGGTGGAAGCCCTCATCGGCTCCGCGGGAAAGGCTCAGCCGGAGTGGGGCCGGATGGCACCTGCCGAGCGGGCAGCCCTCGTCCACGATGCGGCAGATCGAGTCGCTGCGGCGGCCGACGAGTTGGCGCGGCTGACCACCCGTGAGATGGGCAAGCCGCTCGCTGACGCCCGTGGCGGCGTCGACGCCGGTGTCTCGACGCTGCGGCAGTACGCCGAGCTGGGTCCGCTGCACCGCGGCCGGTCCCTCCAGGGGTCCTGGGGTGCCACGGACCTGATGGTTCACGAACCTCGCGGGGTGGTTGCTGCGATCACCCCCTGGAACGACCCGGTCGCTGTGCCCTGCGGGATCATCGGCGCGGCGCTGGTCACCGGTAACACTGTGGTGTTCAAGCCGTCGGAGCGTACGCCACATACAGGTCTCGAGCTTGCCCGGTTGATTGCCGCGGGGCTGCCACCGGGTGTCGTAGAGGTGATCGTCGGCGATGGTGCGGCCGGCAGCGCACTCGCCGCGTCGCCGGACATCGACGTCGTAGCGCACGTCGGATCCACCGCCACCGGTCGTTCGATCGCTGCCGCTGCAGCGCGCACAGGGGCAAAGGTGCTCCACGAAAATGGCGGCAACGACCCGCTGCTCGTCGATGCGAACGTGGACCCTGAGTGGGCGGCGGAGCAGGCGTCGCTGGGTGCGTTCGCGAACGCCGGGCAGATCTGCACGTCGGTGGAGAGGATCTACGTGCTCGAGGAGGTCGCCGACGCATTCCTAACCGCGTTGGTACGACGCGCGGAGGCGCTCGTGATGGGTCCAGGCACCGAGCCGACAACCCAGCTTGGCCCGCTCGTGGACGTCCGGCAGCGCGACGCCGTACACGAGCAGGTGACGGAAGCGGTTTCCGCTGGCGCGAAGCTGCTCACCGGCGGAGCGATCCCGGAGGGACCTGGTTCGTTCTATCCCGCGACGGTGCTATCGGGATGTACGGCGGATATGACCGTGATGCGGGAGGAGACCTTCGGCCCAGTCGCTCCTGTGTGCGTGGTCCCGGACTTCGATGCGGGGCTCGAGGCGGCCTGCGCAGGACGGTACGGCCTGGCTGCGGTTGTTCTCACGTCGTCGATGGAGCACGGCCAGCGCGCGTGGCGTGAGCTGCCGGTAGGCACCGTCAAGGTGAATGCTGCCTTCGGTGGCGCACCCGGCGGGGCGGCGCAGCCTCGAGGCGTGAGCGGCTCGGGATTCGGTTACGGCCCCGAACTGCTCGACGAGATGACCGTGACAAAGGTCGTCCACCTCGGCCTGCCTCGAGCCTGACGCCGCTCCGTCTCGATTCCGGCCGATGCGGCTGCACACCCTTTCCCAAAACCCAACCGCGGGCCTATCATCCGAGGGCCGGTGTCATCCACCCCACCCTCGGGAGCCCTCGTGCGCACCTCGTTCCGCTTCAGTCTCACCGCCACCGTCTGCTCCTTGGCTCTTGCTCTACCACTGGCACCTGCGGGTGCAGCCGATACCGAAGGCGGCGAGGGGAAGCGGGTCGCCAAGCATTCCGTTCGCAAGGCGCTGACCGACCAGAACTTTTATTTCGTCATGGGCGACCGGTTCGAGGATGGAGACCCATCCAACAACACTGGCGGCATCGCAGGTGGTCCGAATGATCATGGGTACGACCCGACCAGCAAGGGGTTCTACAACGGCGGTGACCTCGCGGGGCTAACGTCGCAGCTCGACTACATCGAAGGGCTGGGCACGACCGCGATCTGGCTTACTCCGATCTTCAAGAACAAGGCGGTCCAGCTTGAGGACGGCCCGTCCGCGGGCTACCACGGGTACTGGATCACCGACTTCACCCGGGTTGACCCGCATCTTGGCACCAACGCGGAGCTGGCCCAGCT